>CAZIQG010000010.1:18794-23022 GCA_964541725.1 uncultured Gammaproteobacteria bacterium | reverse complement strand
GGAACCATCCTCCTAAAACAGCACTCACAACTGCTAGACCCCATAAAATAGGAACTGTTGAGCTTGACTCCTCTTCTTTCTGAACAGGGGCAGTATGTACCTCCGCCTGAAGCTCTGGTTCCGTTGTTTCAGCCGCGGGCGTAGATGTAGCTGCGGCAATTCCTAGCGCTTTTAGCACATCCGGGGTAACAGGCTGGATCGCATCGGAAGAAGAGGTCGGATTCACATTCACCGGGGCAGCAGGAGCAGGCAGCGCCGGAACTATGGCGGTCGTATTTTTTACATTAGGCGCAGGACTCGTCGCCGGCTTTGGTGCGGTCGTGGGCGCTGGAGGAGTCACAACCGGCTTAGGCACTTCCCGCACAGATCGCGTGCGATCTAAGGGATAGGCATCCTCTTTATCTCCCACCCCATCCCCATCCGTGTCACGCCGCAACGGATCCGTCCCCAGTTCACGCTCCTGCGTATTGGTAAGCCCATCATTATCAATATCATTATCCTCCTTATCATCGATCCCATCATTATCGGTATCCTTCTGCCGACGCGAATCTAATGGAAATTGATCGCTCGCATCCAATGTCCCGTCATTATCGTCATCTTGGTCAACGCGGTCAGGATACGTATCTCCATCCGTATCACGATCCGCATACGTTTCCAACACAGCCGTCCCATTCGTTAAATCTTCATCTGGTGTGTCTGAGTCGCTCACTAATCGTATTCGTAAAAGATGGTCACCTTCACTTATAGGCGTCCACTCCAACCAGACCTCATCCGGCCTTCCCCCAGCCCGCACCGACACAAACTTACTCCCAATTTTGCGCTCACCATCAAAAAACTCAATCGTGGCCTCGGTATCACGTTCACCTAAATTCTGCACAGTGGCATAAATACGGACGGGTTGTTTCGCAATTGGATAGCGAGGCTGCAACACAATATCATCTGTAGCTAGCTGCAAATCATACAAAGCCGCCCAACCTGGCGTCGCCAGTAGCATTCCTCCCAAGATAAAAAGAAGTGCGCGTATCATATACCCTTCTATAATACACATCGCGCCATCCCTTGTCTGGAGGCAACACAAAAGGACAGCCGAAGCCGTCCTTTTGCGATGTATTCTGTCCGGGTTTCACGTTACACGATTCACGCTTTACGTTAGAATCCCATCCCTCCGCCCATACCACCCATTCCGCCACCATGACCGTGGCTATCTGCGCCTGCCGCCTCAGCCTTCGGCTTCTCAACGATGACACATTCCATCGTAAGAAACATCGAAGCGACGCTCACGGCATTCTGGAGGGCCGTACGAGTCACTTTCGCAGGATCAATGACACCCGCCTCTACCAGATCTTCATAGCGGTCTGCCTCGGCGTTATATCCCTTGTTTCCACCTTGCTTGCGCACTTCTTCAATGATGACAGAGCCATCTTTTCCGGCATTGATCGCAATCGCACGAATTGGGGACTCAATCGCTTTACGCACGATACGAACACCGATCTGCTCCTCTCCTTCCAACTTCAACCCATCGAGAACTTCTGTGGTACGCAATAAGGCAACACCACCTCCAGGCACAATCCCTTCTTCAATGGCAGCTTTTGTAGAAGCGATCGCATCCTCGATACGGTGCTTTTTTTCTTTCATTTCAACTTCCGTAGCAGCTCCCACCTTGATCACACCCACACCACCGGCCAATTTTGCCAACCGTTCCTGCAACTTTTCCTTATCAAAGGAAGATTCCGTGGTTTCCATTTGTTTGCGAATCGCGCCCACACGCGCATCAATCTGTGTTTTATCCCCTTTTCCATCCACAAACGTTGTATTTTCTTTGGTTGCAACCACTTTACGAGCAGATCCCAAGTCAGCCATTTCAACGGAATCAAGCTTGCGTCCAACATCCTCCGTAATAAGGGTTGCGCCCGTCATGACGGCGATATCTTGCAACATCTCTTTACGGCGGTCACCAAAACCCGGAGATTTCACCACCAAGGCATTAAAGATTCCGCGCAATTTGTTGACCACGAGCGTAGCGAGCGCCTCTCCCTCAACATCATCAGCGACAATGACAAGCTCTTTCTTTCCCATCTTCAAGATCTTTTCCAAAATCGGCAAAAGCTCCTGAACAGAAGAAATCTTCTTGTCCGTTACCAAGATCGGCGCGTCTGTATATTCCGACTCCATCCGTTCCTGATTGGTCACCATGTATTGGGACGCATACCCCTTATCAATGCGCATGCCCTTTACAACTTCCATCTCAACGCCAAACGTATGTGATTCTTCAACAGTGATGACGCCCTCACGACCCATTTGGTTCACGGCTTCCGCAATAATCTTGCCGATCTCACGATCGTTCGCAGAGATCGAAGCCACATGCTCAATCGCATCTCCTTTCACTGGCTGAGAGATCTTATTCTTGAGCTCGTTCACGATCGCTTCCAAGGCCTTTTCCATCCCACGTTTCACCGCAAGAGGGTTGGCACCGGCCGTAATGTTCTTCAAACCTTCTGTAATCATGGCTTGAGCCAAGACCGTAGCCGTCGTGGTTCCATCACCCGCTGCATCACCCGTTTTAGAAGCCGCTTCACGGATAATCTCTGCTCCAATATTCTCGATTGGATCTTCTAACTCAACTTCTTTTGCCACCGTCACCCCATCTTTCGTGATGGTTGGAGCACCGTAGCCATGCCCAATCACAACGTTACGACCCTTAGGGCCAAGGGTAACTTTAACGGCGTTTGCCAAGGCATTCACCCCACGAAACGCACTCTGACGGGCTTGCTCATCAAACTGAATCAATTTTGCCATATATTTTTAAGTATCGAGTATACAGTATCGGGTATCGAGTATCGGGAAGTAACTCACCTTGAACTCAACAACCAACACTTCTTAATTATTTTTCCAAGACCGCAATAATATCTGTCTCTGCAAGCACCAAATATTCTTCAGATTCAATTTTGAATTCGTCTGGGGCGTATTTTTTGAAGATAATACGATCCCCTACCTTCACACTCATCGCTTGACGCGTGCCATTTTCCAACAATAATCCTGGACCAACTTCGATCACATCTCCCTGTTCTGGACGCTCTTTTCCCATCGTGTCGGGCAAAATAATCCCGCTCAAGGTCTTTTCTTCTTTGGAAGCCGGTTTAACAATCACACGGTTTCCGAGAGGGCGTAGCTTCATAAGCAAAAAACACTTGAAAATAGTAAGTAATTAGATGGGTAATTAGCATTCACTGTTTACGAGTGCTAATTACGCTGCTCATACATTGCCAAACGATCAGGGCTTGTGTCAAGTATGTCTTTTTTCGCAAAGATTAAACAAAAAACCAACATCGTCCACACCATCCCACTCCATGTTGACCACGGGTAATGATCAAGGCATGCAATGGTCAAAAAAGACAAGAAAAAGACCGATCCTAAAGGGTTACGCTTCCTGACCTCATCTATCCATCTTCGCTGTCTCCAAGCACACAAAATCAAGACCAAGCATCCGATCAACCCCATCTCATCGAGCAGTAAGATAAACACATTATGAGGAATGATCGGAATATCCCCCGACGGAACCACTCGCTCCTGAACGAGGGCAAAGGATGTCGCGCGTGGTCCCACCCCAAACCAAGGATGATGTTGAAATAATATGGTCCCATTTTCTATCCCTACCCTCCGTTCATTCACCGATATCGCTTCTAACCGCGTCACGGAAGAACTACGCGTCCTAACCAACGGCCATTGCCAGGCGATCGCCATCGCAAAAAAAATCACAGCAATAAACGGCAACAACCATCTAAAACGATCGATCCTTCGCGTCCCTCGCCCCTCCTTCAAGAGAAGAAATGTAAGGCACACGATCAAACACATAAACGCCAACCAAGCACTCCGCGAGAATGTAAGCGCCAACACAACTGAAAATAGGATTGATGCCAACAGACTTAACATCCAGCGCTTAATACCCGATACTCGATACCCGACACTCGATACTAATCCCATCAATAGCCAGCCTCCAAAAATATTCGGATGCGGAAATCCTCCATACGCTCGCAACCACCGCCTCCCCATCGACTCAACCACGGATACCCCCGGGATCAGCGGATCCTGCGTAGCCATTCCCAACCATTTGGAGCCCGCGACCCATTGAGTACAAAATTGAACAATTCCTAAGACGGCATGTGGAAGAACCGCAAACACAACCCAACGACAGATCGTCTCACGATCAACCCCACGCATCGTCACCCAA
>CAZIQG010000010.1:0-18694 GCA_964541725.1 uncultured Gammaproteobacteria bacterium | reverse complement strand
CGCACTCAAAGAAGATATCTTCTCTCGTTCAAGGAGTAACGCCATGCCGTTGACAAATCGCGTAATACGTCTCGCAAAATACCTTCCGATTATCCGTCGCGTGCAATTTAAGTACATGGTTATTCACCACCACATCGCTCGCCCGATTGGCTCGTTCGCGAATTCCTTTAGGTAAAACGCTCATTTGAGCGCGCTGCGCTCTTTCCTCAAGGATAGATAGGAAAGGGAAACGAATAAGAGGAAAAGAGACCTCCAATTCAGAATGACTGATCCATTGAGGTGATAAGGGGTGACGTTTGGAGATGGAGGTGTTAGCCTCCCAGAGCTGTTTTCCAACTCCATCATCCACAAGGGGAAGTAAAGACAAAAACCAGTGCCGAAAGTAAGGATCATCCTGCTCTAATTGGAGGGGGCTTAGATCAAGAACCGCATCATCAATAAAAAAAGATAAACAGACTGCATCGCGCTCTTCTCCCACCTCAAACGTAGGACGAAGTCCCAGGAGTTTAAACGGAAGCGCTGCTAATCCTCGCGTTTGCCACAAAGACGTAGCCTTTGTAATAATAAAAAAATCCAAATCCCCCATCTCCCGAGCATGAGCTAACGCCGTAGTATTACAAACCGCCACAAACCGAACCCCTCCTAAACGAACAAGCCAGCGAGCCACCTGACGCGCGCGACGAATCTTACGTGTAAATAACACCTCACGCCGTTCATGCTCTTGAACAAACAGCTCGCGACCAGCAAAAAATACCCGTCCACGCTGACGAAATACTTTCTCTTCCTGAATGAGCTTGTGTAAACCTTGCCAAACAAGATCCAACGCTGGCTTCAATCGAGGAAAGACCGCCCCTGCATCCCAACTCGCAACCAATTCGACCTCCGTGGGGGCATAACCCCAAGCTTCATGAAAGGCGAGAGCACGCACAAGTCCCGCCTGAGCCTCCTCTATCCTCATACCTCTTGCATCAGCGTCCCTGAGGCGTTTGGCGTCATAGACGACGCAACCGTCATAGCCGGCACTTGCGCTTGGATCACGCTATCTGCGATCACCACCCGCTCTTCCGTAATCTCTACAATCGCATCCCAAGAGACGAGGAGCTCTTCAACGCGTAAACGCGCCACAAGCCCCGACGGCGTGACATACAAAACCGCCAACCTACCGGTTAATACATCCACATCAAAACTCGCCACCTTACCCACCCGCTCTTCTGAGCGGGTACAAACGGGCAATCCAATCAGCTGTTTTATATTCAACACCATATCCTTCACAGCGTAGACCAAAAACTACCCCTCTACCACCTGCCCACCAAACGCCTTCAAAATATTCGAAACCATGTCACTCGACCGTTCTTCGGCTCGCGCCGCATCTTCTCCCACAATCCCTTCCACAACCAGCGTAGGAGCTTGAAGAATAGCCCGCGCACACTCCTCAACAATCCTGCGATTTTTAACATCGGTAATAATCTTATCGCGATGAAAGGCGTACTGAAAACGGATCACGAGCGTTTTCCCCTGTACCTCATGCGGCTGACTAATCTTTAAAATAAATGGCAATGAGTGATTCTTCTCATCAATCGCGCGAATAATCGCACTCCACTTGATCCGTACCGTAGGTAAATCAATCACATCCTCATCGGAAGGAGAAGCGGGAGAAGAGGTGAGAGATGAGAGGTCAGAGGTGAGAGGTTCAGAAATCGCTCCTTGCTGCGCAGAATCGACCTGCTCCGCTACACGCTGGATTGTCACTAAAGAGGGCGCAACCGACTCCTTTTCAATCACATTCGCTTTCGACTCTGAGCGCACACTATGCGCCCCTACCGGTGAAATTTTCTCATCTCTGAGGCCTAATCCCTGATGCCTGATGCCCTCGCCCTCCTCTCTCCCCATACTCGATACCCGATTCTCGATACCCGATACTTTTTTACATACCACCATGGTACTCGCCAATTCCAAAGTGAATAACGGATCGATTCCGGTTTTCACATCTTTGCGACGCTCCATGAGCATCAGAGCAATATCATGCAACTCAGAGGCAGAAAATTTACCCACCAGTGGCCACATGGCACGCTCTTCACCTGTCCCTTCAGCCCACCCGCGCGCTCGATCCGGCAACGCACCCGCTAACAACAATTGACGCGTAATCAAAAGTAAATCTTCAAATAAGGGAAGGATCGCGATCCCTTCCTCCATGAGACGTCGCGCTTCTTGCAGAGAAGCCCCCAAATCTCGCGCCGCCCAATGCGCCATAAGACCCGCCGCCAAAGGAACGTGCGTAGGCGGAATCACAAGTCCCGCCACCGCGGCATCAATATGTGATTCGCCAAGCGACCCAAGCTGTCCTAACAACGTCTCGGCATCGCGCACACATCCATCGGCTCGCGATACAATGAGACGAATAACCTCAGGATCCACCTTCCACTGTTCTTGCTCCGCCAAAGACCGAACACGTTCCGCCAACACCTCATCTGAAATCCGTTTAAATTCAAACCGTTGGCAGCGAGAGATGATCGTCGCGGGAATCTTGTGCCATTCCGTCGTCGCCAAAATGAAATAGGCGTATGAAGGCGGCTCTTCTAACGTTTTTAAAAGCGCATTCCAAGACGAAGTGGATAACATGTGCGCCTCATCTAATATATACACTTTTGCCTTACCAAACGTTGGCGCAAATCGTACATGCTCAATAATCGCCTCGCGAATCGTATCCACCCCCGTGTGCGTGGCCGCATCTAACTCGATCACATCTAACAATTTTCCTTCTGCAAAAGCCAAACACGGTGGACAAGCCCCACACGGCTCACCCTCCTTCGGCGCCTGACAATTCAACGCCTGCGCAAAAATACGCGCACTCGTCGTCTTCCCCACCCCCCTTGGACCAGAAAACACATACGCGTGCGCCAATAACCCCGTCGCCACCTCACGACGCAGCGTCTCCGTTACATGCGCCTGCCCCGTCACCTCCGCAAACCGACGAGGACGATGCGTTTGGCTCAAAGAAGGCATAAATAAAGCAAAAAAAGAAAAAGTAGCAGCCTATAAAAATTCCAATCCAGACAAAGCCTAATACACGGTCTCCCTTTTGTCATTCCCCTTCCCCTTCTCCAACCACCTCTACTCATCTAGGGCCTGTGTTGGGTGCATGCAAAAAGGAGGCTTTTTAGACGTGACGACGGCTAAAACTGAGCAGATTTTCTAGCAGGAAAATCTGCGTACTCCTTCTTGCATGCACCCAACACAGACCCATCGCCTATATATCACAATCCAATAACCGTTGATCAGTCTTGGCTGGGTTCCCGTCTTCACGGGAATGACAAAAAAGAGAATACCCGTTTTGGCTGCGAGATCCCTCACTCCGTCAGACTTCGTTCGGGATGACGGGGAAAAATGGAGCGGAAAGATAAAAAACTACACTCCAAACTCCCCTACATCTTTCCTGACGACATTCTCCACCGCTGCCCAAGAAGACGGATTCCCACTTGGCACTAAAATCACTGTTTCATCATTCGGTTGCGCTTTAAAATACGTTACCGATGCTGTTAAGACACGAAACTTCCGCCCATCTGCTACAACGGACCATTCATCGGTTTGATCGTTATACGTTAATACCCCCATCAACCGCTGACGCTCAATTGGCCCGCGCTGCTTGAAAATAAAACGTCCATTTTCCGTCACAACCAAACGTAATAAATCTCCTTCAACGAGTTTTGATTTTGAGGCGTAGTTCGGTGGAACCAAGTATTGCTTTCCATCCTCCCCTACCATGTGAACGCCATCAAACACACCCTCAATCACGCGTGAATTACTCGAAGAGCTAAATGGCTGAGGAGCCAAACTCTGCTGCTGACTCATCACTTCCGCCAACTCTTGCAACGCATCCGCCGCTTCTTCTTGTAAAAGCAAACGTTCTAAACTATCCAATTGCTCCCGCATATGGTCAATCACTCGGCGCACCAAAGCCATCTTCGTATCCTGCGCCTTCATCCCTAAAGAAATGACCACTCCGTCATCTTGGCTCATTCTTCCCTGCATACGTTGCTGAAACATAGTTTTGTTTATTTATATTAGGTATTTGTCTTAGAAAAAATCACTTACCATATCTTTTCTCTCTCGCATTTCTGCCTCAACCAACTCACGCTTGCGGCCGTACTTGTACCGTGATAATTCATGCACCATCTTGGCCAATTCCTTATTCTGCGGCCGCGCTGGCATAACTGGCTTGATGTTAAAAGGACGCGAAGCGGTATTATCAATCAGGAGCTTGAGGTTACACGTAAACGCCTCTACATTCACCAAGTCATATAAACTAAAGACGGGCAAAAACTCCTTCTCAAGGAACTCCGCATCCTCGACACCGATACGAAAGGAAATAATCGTACCCACATTACCAAAGATAGAGTCACGGATTTTTGTATCACGGTTTGCACCAGATAGCAGCTGTCCAATAAATTGGTGCGCAATCACCAGGTTCAAACCATATTTACGCGCTTCAGACAAAATAACAGAGATAGAATCGGTTAAAAAGTTCTGAAACTCATCAATATAGAGATAAAAATCCTTACGATCTTCGGCCGGCATCTCACTCCGTTTAAGCGCCGCGTCCAGAATCTTACCTACCACAATCATACCCAGCAAGTAGGCATTCAAATCTCCAATTTTTCCCTTGGATAATTTGACCAACAGGATTTTCTGCTCATTCATCACATCATAGAAGTTGAAGGCGCTCTTCTGCTGCCCAATAATCGGGCGCATGTAATCGTTATAGATAAACGATGCCAACTTAGACGTAATATAGGGCACCATATTCGCCAAACTCGACTCTCCTCCAGCTTTCAAGGCCTCTTTTAACCAAAAGTCCTTCACTTCCTGCGATTGGCATTTAGACAATTTAAAGTTACGAAAATCTTCATCGGCTAACACACGCGGCACATCCATAAGTGTACAGCCCGACTCCACATGATCCATGAGTAACAAGATCGCATTACGCATGTACGTCTCAAACATTGGACCACCCGTTGACTTAAGGTCGTACAATTTATCAAAAATCTTCAACATTTCGTTGATCACAAATGTACGCAAATGCGGATAGCGAGGATCAAACTCAAGCATGTTAAGCCCGAGAGGACGCTCAAAATCGGCCGGATCAAACAAAATCACATCGTCCGCCCGCTCTTTGGGCACATATTCTAAACACTCATCCACCAAGTCTCCATGAGGATCAATGACACACACTCCACGCCCCGCCTCAATATCTTGCTTGATGAGCGAAGCTTGGAACACCGACTTACCCGAACCAGATTTCCCAATCACATACATGTGACGACGCCGATCCGGCTGTTTCATGCGCACTTCATACTTGTGCCCACGATATTCAGATAAGCCAAGCTGGATTCCTTCTGAAGGCAAATTAGGCGGTGGAAGAGCTTTTCTTGATAACAACCAATTGATCTTCGGTGTTTCGGTCGAGGGCAATGGTAAATGGAAGATCGACGCCATCTCTTCGGCATTCAAAATCAAGCGATACTTCTCATCAAAACGACGAAAAATAAAATGACGGATCAAACGGGTCTGCAACACCGGCATCTCCTTGCTCAGACTATTGCCATATTCATAAATATTGAACTGGCCATAGGCATTCAACACATCATTCAAATACCGCTGAGCCTTTTCCGGCGTTTTTGCGGATACCATGACACGGATATTCACTTCTAATCCGGCTTTAGAAGATTTTTCTTCTAGTCCCTTAATCATTTCCGTCTCCAACGGAGAGAGATGATAAGACTCCCCTGGTTTTTGATCCTGAGCCACGATCGCAGAACCTAACCCACGGAACACATGCGCAAGCGAAGCAAAAAACCCTTGGCTCGCCACATCCTCAAGGCGCTTGCCCTGCTGCATGCTTTTGGCGATGTGCAAGCCTTCCTGGCTCCATTTCTTGGGGGCCGTCCGGATCACGTATTGAATAGAAGCCCCATCGCCCGCTTCCACTTTGGATAAAGCATTCGTAAGCGAATTCATGGAATCGGTCTCCAACTTTCGATAGGTGCGAATCGGAAAACAACTCGCCCGTTTAAACACCACATAACTCCCTAAAATTACGCTGGTGGGAGCAAACATGTTGTAGTCAGATACCTCCTCAATCTGGGCATTGGGATATTGGGCATGGATCTGCTCCTCAATAAATTGATGGTGTTTTTTAGGAATCCCCACATAAAATGAGATCTTGTCTTTATGCGCCACGATCTCAAAGGCCATGTGGTCTTTTCGACCCAACAACCACGGCAAAATACCCTGCTCCGCATGAATAGACCCCATGGTAGAAAACACGGTCTCCATGCGTCCAATAAGCTCTTGAATCTGTTGTTGCGTCTTATCCTGTTGGTTATCTTCCTTGCGCAGCTCCTTAGGCACACGCACCAACAAAATCTTCATCCCAAACGCCGCTCCCCAGCCTGAATGACGACGAGCAAAAAAACGGATGATCGATAAGACAGAAAAAACCAATAAGCCAGCTGCCAGAATACTCGTGATCACCGCGACGAGCGGATCATTCAAAGAGACCCACTCCGGAATAAACGAGGTGGCTTGAGAGGCGTGGCTCACCACCCCAACCTGCCAAAGGAACATAGAAAACATGGGTTTTTAAAGGATGTTTTTCTTCTTTTCTTGAAACGCCTCATCAAATTCGAGCACCCGATCGGTTTTAATCTTCGCTTCCTGCTCCAAAAAAAACTTATTCACGCCCGGAATGGTCAGCAACCAGTCACGGATCAATTCTACCACTTTCTTTGCTTGGATTTTAACCCCTTGCACCATCACCGCCAAACGTTGCGCTGTTTCTTGGCCTTTGTATAAAAATCGCGTCCGCGCCTCTTCTGGCATCGAAGATACATATTCCCCTAATCCATCCTCCAAGATTTTCTCTAATTCAAGCGTCACTTCATCTTTGACAGGAGCAGCGACTGCAGGAGCCACATCATCCGTAGCAGAAGCCGAAGACGTTACAGATGAAGTCGGGGCGTCCTCTGCTTCTTCCAAAAAACGATCCTGGCTGTCCTGTGCCTCTAACGCTTCATACGCCCGCTCATCAGCGGCTAATGGAGACTCATCCTCTGGTAACGCAGGTAACGCCTCGGGAATAGGCGTAATCGGACGTTTTTCCTGGAGCGGTGAGGTAGACAACATGCGAACACAAGTATAGCACACTCCCTGAAGGGTTGCCGCTGTTCTTAAAGAAGGGATTTTTAAGCTTTTCTAACAGCACTCCCCCCTGCTCCATCCTCAATCACCCACCCCTGTTCACGAATTTCATCACGCAATCGATCCGAGGCCTGCCAATCCTTATTCGCTCGCGCCTCGTCACGCTGACGCTGCAATTCTAAAATCTGAGCTGGAATTTCTTCCTTTTCATCGTTCCAATTCTTCATCCCAAGCCCTAACACCTCATCAATCGCAAGCAACGTCGCTCGTTTTTTCGCCGGTGACATTTCTTCATGTCCAACCACATCCCAAACCCAGGCTAACACGGCTGGTGTTGCAAAATCATTCTCAAGCGCCGCTTTCACTTCGTCCAAGATCCGTTGCTCAGGCTGAGCAGAAGAAGAATCACATTCCAAAAATCGACGTTTCAATTTCTGCAACGCATTCCGCGCTCCTTCCAATCCTTCCCAGGTAAAATTCAATTTGGAGCGGTAGTGAGCCCCTAAACAAAAATAGCGAAAATCCATGATATCAAACCCCTTTAGAGGAAGATCTTCCAAGGTATAGGCATTCCCCATGGATTTTCCCATCCGTCCTCCATCGACTAACAAAAACTCGTTGTGAACCCAATAATTCGCCAGCGGCTTATCATACGCCGCCTCGCTCTGCGCGATTTCATTCTCATGATGAACGGGGATATGATCAATTCCGCCCGAATGCAAATCAAACGGCTGACCAAGATATTTGGCCGCCATCGCGGAACATTCAATATGCCAACCAGGAAATCCAACTCCCCAAGGACTCGACCATTCCATTTGACGCTTTTGATCCGTCGGCGAAAATTTCCAAAGAGCAAAATCACTCGGATGACGCTTTTCTTGATTCACTTCCACGCGCGCCCCTGCCTCTTTCTCATCTAACGTCTGACCCGATAACGCGCCATACTTCGCAAACACTGCCGTATCAAAATACACGCCATCTGAGATGGTATAGGTAAATCCTTTCCGTTCTAACGTTTCGACCAATGCAATCTGTTCCGCAATATGCTCCGTCGCACGGGGCATAACTGTCGGGGACAACACATTCAATTGCTTCAATCCCTCAACAAAACTCGCTTCGTATAAACGAGCAATCTCCCAAGCAGTTTTGCCGGTCTTTGCGGCTTCTCGCTCAACTTTATCCTCGCCATCGCTCGTATCCCCCACCAAATGACCTACATCCGTAATATTCGTAACATGGGTCACGTCGTATCCTAAAAACAAAAACGTGCGATGAAACGTGTCATCAACGATATATTTACGCCAATTTCCTAATTGCAATGGGTTATACACCGTTGGTCCACACGCATAAAACCCCACCTTCCCAGGCCGGATCGGAACAAATTCTTCCAGTTTTTTATGAAGCGTATTCCAAAGATGTAGCATGCCCAGAGCTTAACGGACTTGGCTACTTTTCTCAACTTTCTTGATTGGAGCTGCTTTTGTGGAGGTTGGAGAGGTTTTTGGAGGGGTAATTTTGGCCGGAGCAAGTTTAGTCGGAACTTCTTTAACCGGAGTGGTTTTTTTAAGTGCTTTTGCCATTTGCTGTTTTTCTTCCAAGAGCTTCTTCTCCCGGGCGCGTCGCTCGAGTAAACGCAGATGCACCCGATCTTTCATCGGCGTCACCGCCGCAATCTGAACTTCAAACCCTTCTAAGCTTTGACGGAGAGGATAAAGCGCATGATCAGGTAACACCGCATCAGAAGCATATGCGTACACGCCCGTACTGCCTAAAAAACTTACGATCAATAGCGCAGGCACAACCGCAAACCGCAGCGCACGGAGACGATGAAGCGTAAGTAATTCCGCCGGTGAAAACAACTTCGTCTCCAATGTACGCAAAAATACCGACGAAGGCGAAGATCGTCGAGCCGCACGCCAGAGGCGCATACGAAGGGAAAAAGACATAATCAATTCTTGAGAACGTGTCGCAACTTCTTTAAAGCCCGTCCCGCTTGCACACGGAGAGCTCCTGAGGTTTTCCCAAATACTTCAGCCAGCTCATCAAACCCCCAACCTTCCAAGTACTTCATCTGGATCAAGCGCGCCTCCTCTCCTTCCAACGCTTGCACCCCTTCCAGCAAACGACGATCCTCATCTGCCTGCAAGAATAGCTCTCGTCCATCCTCACTCACATGCGTTGAATCCATCACATCCTCCATGTCTACCTGAGGACGTTGTTTAGCATGCTGATTGATAAGGTGGTTACGGGCAATGGTATAAATCCAAGCCGCTTGGCTCTTGGCCGGATCATAGCGGTCAAATGCCTCCAAGGCCTTAAGAAAAATCTCCTGGGTTAGGTCCTGAGCCACTTCGACCCGACCCCCCACCCGATAGAACACAAAACGATACACACGCTGTACGTAGGCATGATAGAACCCCTCAAACGCCTCACGTTTCATCCCCCTTACATAACCAAAATACCGCCTACCCGTCAAAATGTTACATCATTCCAAATCCATCACCCCACCCGTATTCCTTCCCAAAAAAGCCAAAAACAGAAGTGGGGCAATCAACCAAAAACTCCGACCAATATCGCCTAAAAAGAGGTTGATGACGAGCGCGGGCACAGACTCAAGCCAAGCAGAGGGCAATAAAAACAAGACGATACTAATAAGTAACCCCACCTGAAGCAAAACCAACAAGACCGATTCCCACCAACTCCCCCGTTCAAACGCCATGCCGCGCAAAATATCGCTGCGCCACAGCAGAAAAAACATGAGAAGAAATAATCCAAGAAACCAACCCAGTTGAAGCGTAGGATTATTCTGAACAGACAACCAACGACTTGCAGTCCCAACCAGCGGTGCATTCGTCAGCACCGCAAGGGATAAATACATCGACAACAAAAGCGTGACCATGCGATCACGCCCCACGAACACTCCATACGCCAACACGCCAACCACAATCCAAATCAAGATCCACACATGGTGACTCGAAGACGTTAACCAATTTCTCACAAAAGAAAGAACGTCGCTCATGCACTCACAGTATACCTCAAAGACTCTCAACCCTCATCAATATAAAGGGCTCACGTCCAGCATACATAAAAATGAGGCTATTTAGACGTGAGCCCAACAACTATATCCCTTCTTTTTTCAACTCTTCCAACAACCGCTTTTGTTCACGGCTAAGCTTCTTCGGCACCTCTGGCTGAACCCGAATCAAGTGATCTCCACGTCCTCCAGAACGCACATACGGTACGCCTTTGCCACGCAACGTGAAGACGCTCCCAGGAGGTGTCCCCTCAGAAATCTTGAGCGTTGTTTTTCCATCCAATGTATCAACTTCAATCGTTCCCCCTAACACCATCGTCGTAAACGGCGCAAACGATTCGGAGACAATCGTATTGCCATCACGTTCAAATTGGGGGTCTGCCTTCACCCGAATACGCACATACAAATCCCCCGCTCCGCCTTTATACGGAGCCGCTTCACCTTGGCCAGAAACTTTGAGCGTCTCTCCATCGGCAATCCCAGCGGGAATCGCAATCGCTACTTTCTCTTCACGCCGCTCAACGCCAATCCCACGACACAAATTGCAGGGTTTCTCAGGCTTCTTTCCACGACCCTGGCACGTCGAACATACCGAAGACATCTGCACCGTTCCAAAAGGGGTGCGTTGCGATTGCTTCACCTGACCAGCGCCATGGCAGGTACTGCAATCAACCACTTTCGTGCCCGGCTCCGCCCCTTCTCCCTGACAACGAGAACAGGTCGCATGTTTATATAATTTGATCGGTTTTTCTACCCCAAATACCGCTTCGCGAAAAGATAATTCTGCCTCAACTTCTACATCTCGTCCACGCGCTTGACGAGCACGCCCTCCCCCGCCTCCTCCACCAAACCCAAAGCCAAACATCTGCCCCAACACATCCCCCAAATCTCCAAACCCACCCCCATCCATATTACTAAAATCAAACCCGCCAAAGCCTCCGGCTCCACCAAATCCACCTGGCCCAGGCCCACCACCACCTTGCTCAAACGCGGCTGACCCAAATTGGTCGTAGGTCGTACGTTTTTGCTTATCGCCTAATACCTGATAGGCCTCATTAATATCTTTAAATTTTTGCTGGTCACCACCCTTATCCGGATGATGCTCATGCGCCAAGCGACGAAACGCTTTTTTAATTTCATCTTCAGACGCACCTTTCTGCACGCCGAGAATGGAGTAATAATCTTTTGCCATACTAGTTTAACAGCTTCGGCTCGCTCGCTTCCTGAATAGGACCATGTGTTGCTTCATAATTTTGCACATTTTGAGCCAACACACCCAAAATCCGCTTCATATGACGCGGACTCACGATCAAACGCGAAATCAATTCACCGCCCGGTGGAAACGCCGAAATAAAATCTAAGACAAACTCCTCAGGAGTATGCGTCACTTGCATCATGTTGGCGTACTTGCCGCCCAGTGATCCTTCGGGAGCTTGGATATTCATAGAAAAGTATCGAGTATACAGTATCGGGTATCGAGTATTAAGACATTTGCTCAGCTATATCAACAACGTTTGGCTTCTCGACCGCGAAATAATCCACGTACTTCATTTGGATCGAATCGGTAAGCGTCCCCGCATTAAAATTGATGTACTCATTATCCGCTAACCGTTGATCACAGTACGTGATCAATCCAATCGTCGATCCAAACGGTGGGACCGACCCCTTCACACACCCTGTCACAAGCTCGGGATCAGGTGCAAAAGAAAACGCTTCCCCCAACATCTCCTTTACTTTCTTTCTGTCTAAACGTAGGTCAGCCGGCAAGACACACAAGATACACTTCTCCGACTTATCTCCTGTAATCACCAGCGCTTTAGCGCCACTCTTCATCTCTACTCCGCGCACTTGAGCCGCTTCCTCACTCGTTGTGACCGGCGGATGCGTAGACAACGCATACGCAACCTGATGAGCATCAAGCTTGGTACAAATACGCTCAAACGGAGTAGAAAAAGACATAGACCCTTTCCTCATTCATATGGTGCACACGCAAGCGGAGGCGACAGGAGAGCTTTTTCTTGACGAGAACCTGTCCGAGAACCTTGAAATGGCTCCCAGAAATAAACCGAGTCCCGCAGGCAAGAAAAAGCTCTCCTGTCGTCGTAGCGACTTAGTAACGCTAACCAGGAATACTAAGAAGGATTTGGTGGTTGTTGCTCTGTACCCTTATCTTCCGAAGGCTGCGCCTGTTCTCCCGTTGCTCCCGCATCCCCTGCTGGACCCGCTTCCGTCTCTGGACGCGTTTGATAGAGAGAAGCACCAACTTTTTGCGCGGCGGTCGCGAGCTCATCCGCAATCTTTTTAATCGCTTCCAGATCATCCCCATCCTTCACTTTCTTAAGTTCTTCCATTTTCGCTTCAATTCCTGCCTTATCTTCGGCCTTCACCTTCTCCGCATTTTCTTTCAACATTTTCTCGGTTGTATAGATCATCGTTTCCGCCATGTTTTTGACCTCGATCCCTTCACGGCGCTTCTTGTCTTCCTCGGCATGCAATTCCGCATCCTTACGCATGCGCTCAATCTCATCCTTCGACAAATTCGTAGAGGCCGTAATGGTAATTGTCTGTTCCTTGCCACTCGCTTTATCCTTGGCTTTCACATTCAAGATGCCATTCGCATCAATATCAAAGGAAACTTCAACTTGTGGCACACCGCGTGGAGCGGGTGGAATACCTGCGAGCGTAAAGCGACCCAACGAACGGTTATCCGCCGCCATCTCACGCTCACCCTGTAACACATGAACTTCCACAGACGTTTGACCATCCGCTGCCGTCGAGAAAATCTGAGATTTCGAAGTAGGGATCGTCGTATTCCGTTCAATTACTTTCGTCATAACACTTCCTAAGGTCTCAATCCCAAAAGAAAGAGGCGTTACATCCAGGAGAAGTAATTCACCCTTAATATCTCCTTGCAAATTTCCGGCCTGGACTGCAGCCCCAATCGCAACGACCTCATCAGGATTCACGGACGCATTTGGCTTCTTGCCAAAGAATTTCTCAACCTCTTGGATCACAAGTGGCATGCGCGTCATCCCACCCACCAAAATCACTTCGTTGATATCAGAGGTAGACAACTTGGCATCCGCAAGCGCTTTCTTGCATGGGATAAGCGTTTTTGCGACCAATTCCCCTACCAACTGTTCTAACTTAGAACGGCTAAGCTTAAGCAAAAGATGACGAGGGCCATTGGCATCACTCGTAATAAATGGCTGATTGATTTCCGTTTCCATCACACTCGAAAGCTCGATCTTCGCCTTCTCTGCCGCATCTTTAATACGTTGAAGCGCCAAAGAATCCTTGCTCAAATCAACCCCATCCGTCTTCTTGAATTCTTCAACCACCCATTTGATGATCACTTGATCAAAGTCATCTCCACCCAAGTGCGTATCACCATTCGTAGCACGGACTTCGATCGTGTTCTGTTCTGTCGCTGCGTCATACGCAACCTCCAAGACGGACACATCAAACGTTCCGCCCCCTAGGTCGTACACAACAATCTTTTCATCCTTCTTCCGATCAAACCCGTACGCCAAGGCAGCTGCCGTAGGCTCATTGATAATACGACGGACATTCAACCCAGCGATTTCACCCGCAATCTTGGTCGCCTGACGTTGGGAGTCATCAAAATACGCAGGCACTGTAATCACCGCTTCCGTAATCTTCTCACCCAAACGCGCTTCTGCATCGGCCTTAAGCTTCTGCAAAATCATGGCTGAAATTTCTTCTGGAGAATAGTCCTTGTCACCCATGGCAATACGCACACCTTCACCCTGTTGCTTCAAGGCATACGGCAACCATTGTTTGTCGCGCTGCACTTCCGCGTCGTCAAACCGGCGTCCGATCAAACGCTTAACCGAAAACAAGGTGTTCTTAGGATTCACGACCGCTTGGCGCTTGGCCACTTGACCAACCAAACGTTCATTCGCCTTAGACATGGCCACAATCGAAGGAGTGGTGCGTGCTCCTTCGCTATTTTCTAAAACTTTTGGCTGGCCACCTTCGACCACCGCCATACATGAGTTCGTCGTTCCAAGATCAATTCCGAGAATTTTAGGCATATCGTTTTAAATGAAGAAAATAATTTGATTTTAAGATTGTTTTTTCACTTCCACTTTAATTGCTTTGCGCGCCTCGGCTTTTGGCAAGCTAATCTTCAAGATTCCATTCTCAAACGATGCTTGCGCCTCCCCTTCTTGTACTCGTGCCGGTAATGGCACCTGACGGAAGATGGAACCGGTCCGCACCTCTTTGCGATAGTAGTTTTTATCATCTACTTCCGTCTTACGTTCACTCGTCCCTTTGATTGTGAGCAGACCATTATCGATCGAGATCTCGAGCTGATCCGGATCAACGCCCGGCATAGGCGTTTCAACAACCACCGCCGTCTCTGTCTCATAGATATCGACGGGTGGGATGATGCTTCCCCCAGCACGCGGGGTCATAGACGACTGCATCTCGTCAAACATCTTATCCATCGAGTCAAACGGCTCGAAGAAGAACGGGGACCATTTTACTAAGGCCATAGGATCAATAATAAAGAATTATTGTATGTTAGGTAGAAACAATGACACGTGCGGGACGCAAGACCTTTCCATGCAAGCGCCAACCATCCTGAAGGACTTTGACGATTGTACCCGGCTCCTTTCCTTCGACCGCCTCTTCGCCTGCCGCATCGTGAAGGGCTGGATCGAACGCTCCCGTCACAGGAATACGTTCTAAGCCCGCTTCCGTTGCCACTCCATCCCACAAAGACTGCACCGCACGGACACCCACCAACCAATTGTCCCAAACCTTGCGCTGCTCTTCGGGTAAGTTGGCTGTATCCGGCGTGAAGCGCAGTGCGATCCCGAATTGGTCGATGGCAGGCAAAATATCTGAGAGCAAGCGCTGATTCGCATACTTACTCATGTCTATCCGTTCCCGCTCTGTTTCACGTTTTAAATTTTGATAGTCCGCCTGCGCCCGTTTCCAGCCCGCCATATATTCCTCACACGAAGGGCATGAAGACGAAGAAGACTCAGCCCGAGAAACAATCTCCGAATCTAGTGGCTCTTGAGAGATATCCGTTGTTTGATCCATAGGATTTTTTTATTGAGAAAACAATTGCTTTGAAGAGATGAGGAGAGATGTAACATGCTGATAATTCATGCGCAGCGGCCCAAGGACCCCGATTAAGGCTCCATCGACAGATAGGACTACACTTCCACAAATCGCCCCGAATGGACATGCGCGACCAAGGAGGACTCTTGGTTCGTCATATGTCGTTTGACGCAACGCACCTAAGACATCATCTAAGTGGTCAAGGATCTCGGTCAGAGTCACAACTCGCTGCCATTGTTTGAATTCAGGCTGACTAAACAATTGTGACAGCCCGGTATAAAAGGTATCCGCGCGTTCTAACCCCACCACCACCGCTTGCCCAGAACGCTCTGCCAGCAATTTCGCTAAGGCTTTAAGGCGGGCAGAATCTTGTCGCGGGACCTGGAGCATTTGAGCTAACACGTCATGATCACGCTTAGGCGCTGGCTTCCCTTGGATAAAAGCCTCCACATATTCTTGGAATCCCTTCTCGGTTGGGATACGTCCTCCAGACGTATGCGGCTGCATTAAACAACCGATCTTTTCTAGTTCGGCAAACCAGTTACGCACCGTGGCAGGACTCACGTCTAGTCGACATTCATCGACCAAACGCTGCGAGCCCACAGGTTCCCCCGTAGACACGTACTCCTCTACCACCAGGCGTAACAGATCCAAAAGACGTTGTTCCATGATCTAGCACTCAAATAAGCCGAGTGCTAATACCACTATAAAAACTTCGGGGCAGGGTGTCAAGGGAAATCCTACTCGTAGCGTAATGACTCAATCGGGTTAAGGGTAGCGGCACGACGAGCCGGATAATACCCAAACACAAGGCCAATAAACGCGGACACACTAAAGGCTAAAATAACGCCATTTAATGGGAAAACAAAGGCCCATCCTTCTTGGAATTGATTGATGATTTGAATCGCTATAACGGAAAGCGTGAGTCCAAACACAACCCCTAACGCCCCTCCTACCAACGTGAGCATAAGCGCCTCCATCAAAAACTGACCCAAGACATCTCGGCGCGTCGCTCCCAATGCCTTACGCAACCCAATCTCTTGCGTTCGCTCCGTCACCGTCACAAACATAATATTCATGATCCCAATCCCTCCAACCACTAAAGAAATCGCAGCAATAGACCCAAGTAACGTTTGAAGCACCGTCCCGATCGTGGCCGCACTGCGCGCCGCATCCTCCTGAGAGGCTACTCTAAAATCATCTTTAGATAAAAGCCCTTGTGGGTTATCTAAATTATGCGTATCACGCAAGACCAAGCGCGTGCGTTCTTTGGCCGCCTCGACAGATAACCCCTTTGGAGTTAGAGAAATAAAATTAACCCGTTCCCGATTATACTGCTGTAATATAGCCGTAACGGGCACATACACCTGATCATCCAGCTTAGTAAAAAAGCGCGTGCCTCCGACATCCATCACTCCCACTACACGATATGTACGACGACCCATTTTGACACTTTTACCCACCGGGTCATTCTCACTAAACAATTTCTTTGCCACGGTGGCACCCAACACAATCACGCGCGAACGACTCGCCACGTCTTCATCTGTAATAAAGCGTCCACGCGCAACAACTGACTTAAAAATGCGTACTTCATCTTCCGTAGTTCCAGAAATAGGAGCGAATACATTCACCCCATTCGCACTTACAACATCATTCGCAATCGACGCAGCGTTCACGTACTCAACCCAAGGCTCTCGCTGAAGACGAGTAAAATCTTGCATCGTGAGCGTTTGCTTAATACTTGCTTCCGGTGGTCCACCTCGCTCCTGGTCACCCTTTCCATTCGCAACAAAAATAAGATTGGAACCAAACGAAGCCACCTGGGAAAGAAGAAAGGATTCAGCTGCTTGACCAATCGCAAGCGTCAAAATAACAGAAGCAATCCCAATGATAATCCCTAACATGGTTAAAACCGCCCGTCCTTTGGTACGTAGAAGACTCTTAAGAGAAAGAGAGAAGATATCTGGGAGAGTCATACGATTATTCTTTTCTAAGCGCATCAATCGGCCGCAAACTCGCCGCCTTACGAGCTGGCGCAAATCCAAATACAAGGCCGATAAAAGACGACACCCCCACCCCCAACAGAACCCCACGAATAGACACTTCAAATGTCCATCCTTCTTGAAAAGAACCGATGATCGTAATCGCTAACCAAGTTAATCCGATTCCTAACAAGACGCCAATCATCCCACCCAATGTCGTCAAAAACACTGCTTCTGCTAAAAACTGCGCCAAGACATCCGCTCTACGCGCCCCAATCGCCTTGCGCAACCCAATCTCACGCGTACGTTCTGTCACCGCTACATACATGATATTCATGATCCCGATCCCGCCCACAATCAAAGAGATCGCCGCAATAGAGGTTAAGAGAATCTGTAAAATACTCGTGATCTCCCCTGCGCTCCGTGCCGCATCCTCTTGGCTCGTGACACGAAAATCATCGTCCTCTGCGTTATCAATTCGATGCTGATCACGCACCACCTGCTGAATCATCCGCTTCGCTTGAGGCAGTGAGAGAAACGAGCGCACCGAAATACTCGATAAATAGCGCTTATTATACAAATCCATCGCGGCGGTAACAGGCACGTAGATATTCTGATCCAGATTTTGAAACGACTGTGTTCCCGCACGTTCCATAACCCCGACCACTCGAAATGATTGTGTGCCAATTTTTACCTGGCGACCTATCGCCGATTCTTGTCCAAATGATTTCTTTACGATCTCAGATCCAAGAACCGCAACGCGGGCACGAGCATCCACATCTTCGCGTGTAAAAAAACTGCCATGAGCAACCCGCCGATCGTAGAGGTCAACCTCCTCTTCTGTGGTTCCAAATACCTGTATCGCGCTTTCTTGACCATTCGCAATCACCGTATCTGTCTGAGAAACAGCCGCCGTAATATCCTTAACCCAGGACTGTAAACGAAGCTTGCGATAATCCGTAAAAGTGAGTGTCTCCTTCACAAAGGCCGTCGGAACATCTTGAGCATCTTCACGATCAGCTCCATTCTGCAACGTCAAAATATCCGATCCCAAAGAGGACACCTGCCCCAAAATATACCGCTGAGCCGCCTCTCCAATCGACAGAACAAGGATAACAGACATCACCCCAATAATAATCCCCAGCATGGTAAGTGCTGTTCGCCCTTTCGTCCGCCGCAAACTCTGCGACGCACTCAAAAATAAATCAGAGATGAACATATATAACGGATTCTCCCCCTTCCTCTCCCCATCTAGAGCCCCGAAGCGGGGGGGGGGTTTTGTGGGGGGGGGGGGGGGGGGCTATGACAAGCCACGCCGGCGGTGGACGTGGCGATAGGGGTAGGCCAACAAAAAGAGGCATCATAGGGGGCCCACACCACC
>CAZIQG010000009.1:4843-23161 GCA_964541725.1 uncultured Gammaproteobacteria bacterium | reverse complement strand
CCCCCAGGTTCCCCCCCGCTGCGTGTAATCGGTTTTTTCGGTAGCCCCTAAATCTGGTGTTCAAACCCGGGGCATACGTAAAAAGCCTCCGCCATGAAGCGGGGCTTTTTACGTGGTGCACTCGAGACGATTCGAACGTCTGACCTCTTCCTCCGCAGGGAAGCGCTCTATCCAGCTGAGCTACGAGTGCGTTTCCTTATATTCTTAAAAGCCGGCCTATAATATCAGAAACATACTCTCCGCGCAAGTCGAGGTCTTCTTTAAGGTATGTTTTCAATTGTTGGCGTATTCCGACGGGATCTTGGTCGCTTAAGGTAATGCGTAAGCGCGGGGTTAAAACGTTCCGAGTTTCTACATATAAAACCTTGAGAAGAGGGGGTTGATAGATGATCGAGAAGGTATCCAGATCTTGGTAGAGATGGAGTTTGCCGTTCACAACGATCCCATTGTCACCAATCTGGACTAACATGGGTACGGGTTCCTGACGACTCGTAAGCAAGAGAAGGATTGCCATTAGGACAATCAAAAAGGCAAACAGGAAATTGGCGGTATAGATTGCGTACGCGACGAGAAATGTCGCAATCAAAATCATGGCCACGTACCAACGGCGACCACGCTCGCGTTTTTCAAAGGAAGGAACTTCCCACACAAATTTATCTTGCGCCATGATGAGCGCTTCAGCAGCCTCAGGAGAGACGGGAACCATATATACACAAAGTATACAGTATCGGGTATCGAGTAGCCAGTATCGGATATCGAGTAAGGACATGCTGAATAAAAAGTTTCAGCCTTGGCTCCATTAAAATAATAAAACCGCGAGGTGCATCATAATGTATGAGCGAGTCACGCGGTAAACGAAAGAGTAAAGAGATAGATGAATGTAAATGTCCGAAGATCTACGACTACGGAATGAATACAGGAGCTGAAGCCCACCGATAGGCCTCATCTCTGCAAGAATCAAACGCGAAACACAGAGCCAGACAGCGATCCTCATGGTGGCCGCTATCAACGATGTAGACCGTGCGAGGAGTTGTATCCGGATGCTTCACCGGCATCACGGTGCCCGCACACCAGCTCGCGAGATGGCCGGGTGCCCAGCGCGTACGATCGGTGAGGAGCAGGCACAGGAGGGCCGCGATATGCATGGGAGGATGACCCCCCTGCGCTGCGCGCGCACGTGAATCGAACGGGCTCAGCCCGCTGTAGAGGCGCCCTGCGTTGAAGGGGATGGCATGTACATCCCCGAACCGGTAGCTCTCGTTGGAGAGCAACCGAGTGGTGGAGGACGAGAGCTTGGCGACACCTCTGCCCAGCCACATGGATTTGCCGCGAAGATCATCGTAAAGGGGAACGTGCTCTTTCACCGCATCCAGCACGTAGCTGGTGGCCGCATCCAGCGGGTGGCGCGGGCTCTTGCTCCCGGCCTTGGCACGCTCCGTGAGCGCTTCCATGGTCGGGAAGACCGCGAAACCTCCATCGGCGTATGCAGCTTGTGTGGAGAGTTGACCCAGCGCGCGCTCGAGGTTCTGGAAATTCGCCCATGGAAAGACCCTCTTCATTTCCTCCACGCGCCCTTCGAGACTGGTGGGTACCCAGTCTGGCGGGTAGCCGAGCACGGGAGTTGCAGGATTCTCTGCCATGACCTTCTTACGCTTTCTCACCGTCCATACGCCTGCCTCGATGGGAAGTTCCATCGTTGAGCAGAATGAGTGAAGACGGCGTTTCTAAAGCCAATGATTAGCTTCAAAAACGCAGTTTTCACTCTATGCGGCAATAAAAAGAACGATACGGGAGTATAGCGAACCAAGGAAAAAAGTCAATCCACCTCAACTCGCCAAGCCAAATCTCCAGGGATTCTTAACAAGATCGTTAAAACGTTGATCCATATGGCTGGATAAGGCGTGTACCGCTTCCAGTGTTTCAAGCTGTAACTGGTCAAGACTGTTCTGACGGGTCTCGGTAACATTGATGCGATTCTCAACGATTTCTAATCGATGTTCTACGCGGTCTAAACGAACTTCAACAGCTCCCAAACGATGCTCGATCGTATCTAATCGGTTTTCTACTTTATCCAGCCGAATATCTATACGATCCAGTCGTTGATCTATCCCATCAAAACGTCGGTCAATTCCGTCCATCCGTAGGTTGAGTTGTTGTCCAAGGGTTAAAACGGTTTTGGCGAGGGTATCGACAGCGTTATTTATCCTAACAACAGAGGCGCTTAGGATGCCAACAGATTCGTTCAGGGTGGTAAGAGTAATCGCAGGAACCTGCGACATAGGAGGGATTGATAAGAATAGTACTTCATTACCCCGTTCCATAAAACGAGCAGCTTGTCAAGAGTGGCCGAGTTTAAAATCGTAATAGACACACCCGAACAAAAACCGTACACTTTTCTTAATAGTAGGGTCTTTCCTGGTATCGTATACTCGATACTGGATACCCGATACATGATACTTTCTATGGTCCGTTTCGATGATCCCGTCGCCTTCATCCAAGGAGCCACGCCTTCCGTTCGTAAGGCCTGGCAAGGTTTAGGAATACAAACCGTCGGAGATCTTTTACTGACCCTCCCACGTCGCTATGACGATTTTTCAAAAACCGTTGCTATCCGTGATGCACTGGATGGAGATGTGGTCACGATTCGCGGCAAAATCCTTTCAATTAAAAAACTCCCTACGTTTCGGCGTCGCATGCAAATCATTCGACTAACCGTCGAAGATGCCACCGGAAAAATCAATGCCAATTTTTTTAACCAGCCTTGGATGTTAACGCAGTTCATTCCTCGCCAAGAAATATTGTTATCCGGAAAAATAAAAATCGATCCTCCATATGGAAAAAGCTTAATCCATCCTCTGTGGGAGCAGGCAGGGGAGGGGACAATCGCAGCGGGCAAGATTGCCCCTGTCTACGGATTATCCGGAACACTTGCGCAAAAAACCTATCGTCGTCTCATGCAGGTGGCGCTGGAAACGGTAGAGCTACCCGCCGATCCACTTCCGGAACAAGTACGTACCGATTACGCGCTTTTATCCTTGTCAGAAGCGATCACGCGTATTCACGTCCCAGAAAAAATGACAGAGGCCGAAGCCGGACGACAGCGTCTTGCCTTCGACGAGCTACTCGCCTTTCAACTCGCCCTCCAATCCATCAAACGCTCAACACAAGCTTCCCAAGCTCCCGCCATTCCCTTTAGCGAGATATTTGCTAAACAGTTTGTGAGCCGGCTGCCATATGCACTCACCAACGACCAAAAACGCGTTGCCTGGTCAATCCTAAAAGATATCGAAACAACGGTTCCTATGCGACGTCTGCTGCAAGGAGATGTAGGCTCCGGAAAAACGGTCGTAGCGGCTTTTGTCGCGGCTCAGGTGCACCGCACAGGCTCATCTGTCGCTCTGCTTGCTCCAACAGATATCCTTGCTAAGCAACACGCAGAAAGCTTACGTCAATTTTATGCCCTCTTTCATATCCCCGTCGTCCTCGTCACCCGCACGGACAAACGTGCCTATTTTGATGGACAAATAGAAGAGCTAACGACTCAAGAAGCAGAAGTCAGAATCCAGCGAGGCAATTTAGTCGTGGTCGGGACGCATGCGTTGTTTGAAGCGAATCGCTTACCCCCTGATCTTGCGCTCTCCATTGTCGATGAGCAGCATCGTTTTGGCGTTGCGCAACGTGAGCTACTCGCAAGTCCCGCACGCGCCGATGGTCGTATACCGCACTTATTATCGATGACGGCCACGCCGATCCCGCGTTCTTTGGCTCTGACACTCTACGGAGATCTAGATATTTCGTTGATCCGCGAAAAACCCAAAGGACGTTTACCTATTGCAACAAAAGTGTGTTTTGGACTTGAACGAGAAGAGGCGTATACCGCTATCCGTGCCGCCGTGAAAAGAGGTGAGCGTGCGTACATCGTCTGTCCTCTGATTGATCCTTCCGACACGTTAGGCGTTCGTTCGGTCACAGAAGAGCTTAAAGAATTATCACAAGGTCCGCTTAAAGATGTCGCGATCGGCCTCCTTCATGGTCGGTTAAAGCCGGCAGAAAAAGAAAGCGTCACGCAAGCCTTCTCAAAAGGCTCTCTGCAGGTATTGGTCGCGACCTCGGTTATTGAGGTAGGAATCGATGTGCCACAAGCCACCGTCATCGCCATTGAAGGGGCAGAACGTTTTGGATTAGCCCAGCTACATCAATTACGTGGACGTGTCGGTCGTTCTGCGTTGCAGAGCCAATGTTTTTTATTGACGGATGCGGAAGGTGTGGCGTTGGATCGCTTGGCGTTATTAGAAAAACATCAGGATGGGTTAGACTTGGCTGAAGAAGACCTCATGTTACGGGGAGCAGGAAACCTCATCGGCCTTGAACAAAGTGGTGGACAATTATTTAAAGCGGCACGTATAACGGATACGGAGCTTATCCAACAAGCACAAGAAGTTGCCAAGAAGATGCTTGATGAGGATAAAACCTTAAAGAATACCCCGATCTGGAGAGAACGGATGCTTAAGATGCAGGAGACGAAGCACGGGGAATAGGAATAAAGTGGCTTAATAGAGACACATTTTTAGCCTTAATCACGCTTGCAAAAAAGCTCATTTTATGCTATTATATTATTAATCACCTTGGCACGGGTGATGTACATACACGGAGGTGCCATCATGAACAAGCTCATCAACGTCCTCTTCGGTATCCTCGTTTTTTTGGGCTGCGCAAGCAGCCCGTCTCGTTCGACCACGCCGCACTACCGCGACGAGGAGCTCACGGGCTCGGCGCTCACCCACGCTGCGGCCCAGCAGTTTCACCCCACCTGTAATGCCTCTCTCTCGCCGTCCCGTACCCACCGGGTGGAGGTCACCTTCCGCGGCAACGGAGCCGCGCTCTACCTGGTGATGATCGCCACCGAGGAGCGGGGAAACGTCTTCGGCACCGACCGCTGCTACATCGAAGTAGCAGACGGAGAAGAGGTCAACGTTCGTCTCGGGGTTAACGAGACCCCACTCGCCATGAGTATCGTGCCTCTACACGATAACGACCACACGGGCACCTTCAACCACTCCCTCGACCAGCTTGTCAATCCGACGCGCGTTTTGCGCGATGGCTTCGAGCAGACCGTCACTCGCGCCTGCTGGCAGGAGAACCGAATCGAATCCAACGTCTGCGAGTTCCGCTTCTCGTCCGCCGTCAGCGACTAACCGCCGCACATTCCCGCCTACCGGAAGCACGTTTCGCTTCCATCCCTTCTTAAGCCGTGATCGTTGATCACGATTCAAGATAGGAGAAAAGATTAAGCGAAGATTTCTTTCACTGCCTCACGTATTGATGTGTAGGCTTTTAAGGTTGGACTCGTAAGTTTAGGCAGTTTTTCCGAATGGGGGAGATAGACGCGCGTGAGTCCCAAACGATGCGCTTCTTTAATACGAGCTGATGTATTCTGCGCAGGGCGTAATTCTCCGGTGAGACCTAATTCTCCAATCGCCATGGCATCAGATGAGAAAGGTTTATCGAGCTTTGCTGATACGAGGGCCAGAGCAATCGCAAAATCAATCGAAGGGTCGGTTGCGCTCATCCCTCCAACCACGTTCACGAAGACGTCTTGATCACCAAACCCAATCGCTGCTCGGCGTCCTAGCACGGCTAAAATTAAGCTTAAACGATTTGTATCAACGCCCGTCGCTCGTCGTGATGGAGAGCCGTAGGCAGCGGGGGTTACGAGTGCTTGAATTTCAATCAAGACCGGTCGAGAGCCTTCCATTAAACACGTTAAAACCGATCCAGGCGCATGCGCAGGGCGATTACTGAGAAGAAGGGCGCTCGGATCCTTTACTTCCTCTAGCCCTCGTTCTGTCATGGCTAGCATGGCCACTTCTTCCGTCGATCCAAAACGATGCTTTAAGACACGGATAACGCGCAGAGATTGATATCGATCACCCTCCATCATCAAAACGGTGTCGACAAGATGCTCAAGAAGACGTGGCCCCGCTAATTCTCCATCCTTTGTCACTTGGCCCACGAGAACGACAGCCGCACGAGATTGTTTGGCCGCTTCGCTAATGACCGCAGCACCAGCCTTTATTTGTGTTGGATTCCCTGGTTCACCTACGACGTCTGGAACACGAATTGTCTGTACCGAATCCACAATTGTCAGTGCTGGTGTCGTTTCGCGAATGGTAGCGGCGATAACATCTGCATTCGTCGAATCTAAAAAATGGAAAGAGGGAGGAATATCTTTTGTTAATCGCTTGAGGCGTAGAACTACTTGAGCAGGAGACTCCTCACCTGTGACGTACAGAACGGTTTTTCCCTGCGTAGCCATCATGAGTCCGAGTTGAGCCAGAACGGTTGATTTACCAATCCCAGGTTCACCACCGACTAACGTCACCGCGCCATCAACAAAGCCTCCAGATAAAAGCGAATCCCAGTAGGGGAGACCTGTCGGTTTATGCGTATTATTCACTTGCCCGACCAAACTCGAAAAAGATGTGACGCCTCCTGCTTTCGCACGCGTACGATTCGTGGGGCGTAGCGTCTCTTCTTCTGCAATCGAAGATTCTTTAATCGTCCCCCAAGCGCCACAGCTCGCGCATTGACCTGCCCATTTAGGGAATTGCGCGTCACATTTGCTGCAAGAAAAGAGTTTCTCTGGTTGCTTGGCCATATCTCTCTTTCCTAACACTAATTTCCGCTTCCGTAAAATGCACGCATAGCGTATCCAGCGACGCGATCTACGCTTGGATCATGTCCCAAGGTTGTCTCAAATAAGGTCCAGCCATTATTCGCGGCTGGGTACCCATTGTTCGAAGTAGATTGAATCTTGGTCCAACACCGTGTGACACCTGATTCTTTTGCGTACGCAGGGCATTCCGTCCTTTCCGTGGATCCTCCTGTCATGCCGTGTCGAGAAGCCATGGTGGGAGCAAAAGAACCAGCGCCGACTCGACCCATGCCATGGTCACCAATATCGGTGTTCATGATGTAAGCGACACCCGTAGGGTTCACAAATGAAGGAGTGTCTAACGAACAATCACCGTAGGCATCAAACGCTACGAGACCGCGGAGAGGGACTGATTGGCCGTTGTAGGAATAATGTTGCTGTGACGCACGAGCAAAATGCCCACCACAAATTCCAGAGCTATGTGCTGAGATCGTAATATCCCGTACGGTAAATCCTCCTGCGGCCGAACCACCCTGACTTGCTCGAGCGGCTTGAAGCGCTTGCATGGCTTGCGTTAAAACTTCCTGTGCATTCATACGTTGAAACAGGGTAGGTGTTGTTCGTCCGAAATTGTGCGGACGAATAATCACAACGGGCGTGCTTCTCGCGCCCGAATAGTTGGAGAGGATGGATTTCCACTTGGTAGCGCCAGATTCTCCCGTGCCACCATGGTTTAGCCCATGGATATACATAAACACGCGAAATGCTGGATTAGGAGCTCTCAGCCAGGCAGTGTTAACGATAATGGAAGCTTCATTCTGTCGGTAGAGATTGCCATCACATACATTTCCAGGGCAATAGGTGAACGGGATGCGGACGATGTCTCCACTGATAGGAGCATTGTTACGACGCGCGCGACCTTGGCAAGTATTGCCAGAGGGAACACGGGTAGAGTCAATCGGCTTAACTAAATACGCGGCTGTTACGCCCCCATTCACATATGTTTTCATTACCCCGTCACGTAATCCGGGTGCGGTAAATGTTTGTGAAGCGGCAATATCCGCCGCAGTCATCGCGACAGCTCCATCTGGTGGTCCCCAGCCGACATCATGAACAGATAGAACGTTGCCGTCTTCAGATACACCAGTAAACACCATAAAATGCCCACTGCCGGTACCCGCCATAATTCGCCCGTCCGCCTTACGCACGCGACATTTATTGCAATGAAAGATCACAGGATGTCCAGCGCGAATCTCGCTAATAATTCGCTGTAATCCAGCCGCCGAAGGGAGTCCGCCTAGTGTTTCACAAGAAAATCCAGGGAAGTTCTCCGTGAACACAGAGGAGCAGATCCCATGCGTTCCATCATTAAACGGACGTAGTCCCGCCCGAACAAGATAACGCCCGGCCTCGATTGGGGTAACAGGAGACCCTTCTCGACTCATGGCGTTGTAATAACCCAGAACAACGGCGAGAGACGTTGGTCCGCAGGCACCCTGCTGAAATGTTCCTACGCACGCGCTGCTCTGAGATCTTGTGCACGCTGGTTTTCCAACCGCAGCTTGTAAATTGTTAGGAACGGATTCTCCAGGAAGGAGAAGATTTGGGCCATACGCCATAGAGCCCCAAGCACCTGCTGCTTGGTTATAACACGGGACAGGGAGAACGCGCGCCTCATTAACCTCTGAAGGGATCGGGGCGCATCTGCACGGAGAGGTTCCAGACTGTACGGTGGCGTACGCTCCCTGATTTTCTCCCCAATATTCTGGATTAATATACCCCAATCTAATCTCGGGGAGAGTTATGACATTTGGATTGATGCTATATAAGATAAAGTATCCGCCCAGAGCGATGAGCATCCCAATGAGCGCATCTGCAATAATCGTTTTGCCCGTAGAAACATCTTGAACAGAAGAACCAAGTAAATAAAGAAAGCCACCGTATACAACCATGATGATGGCGGCAACGACCGCTAATCCAACAGCGTACCTCTGAACCGCCGCTATGTACTGAGCTAAGAACGGAACATAGACTTGCCCATTTTCTTTTCGTGCTGGGCTAAAGGAGAGGCCAGGAATCTCAACGCCTAGAATTGGAGTAATTGAGACGAATTCCTGCTCTGCCGGGGCGACGGCTTCAGAGGTACTCGTTGCTCCATTAAGGGTGGCTACAGCTTCACCAAGACTCGGGAAGACGCGTGTACAAATCTGAGCGGAGGGAGTGGGTGCGGCTTGAGGGGTGACCGGTGCGCCAGTTCTGGCCGGAGGAGTTTCTTCGCTCGTTGTTTCCGCGTTGCAGGCAGAACTGACAATTTCTGTACAGCTAAAATTCTCTAGCAGCTGGGTTTGTGTAGAGGACAGTTGGGAGTACTGCGGACCACCACGAAACGCCTCACAAGACACGATAGAAGTAAGACGTGTGCAAAACGATTCCGTATTTTTTGTGCATTTACAACAACGATTCTGCGCTTCCGCGGTCCTTTGTTGTATTTCTTGTTCTTGCCGCCGCAGCTCAATCATCGTCTCAACCCTCTCTGTTTCTGCCTGTGCGAAAACAAAGGAGGGAAATACGAGCAAGGAGAGGGAAAGAAGAGAAGTAACGATCGCCACGGAGCGGAGAGGAGAAAAAGAAAACATAGGATTAACGAGTGGCAAGAGCCTGTTCAAGCAAAGACGTAAAGCGGTTGGCTGACACATAGCCACTTACGGCTGGCTGGTTCCCCACAAAAAACGTTGGAGAAGTAACGATCAGATTCTCACGAGCGAGAACCACGTCCTTTTGAATCGCTTGGACGTATGTACCTTCATTCACGCATTGCGTGAAGGCGGCGATGTCTAATCCTGCTGTTTGGGCGCGTTGTCGAAGAGCGTTCTCATCGGTAATCGGTTTTCCGGTAAAGACTGCATCATGAAACTCCCAAAACTTATTTTGTGCGTGGGCGCACCGTCCTCCCAGAGCAGGGAGCATCGCCTCGCGTGAGGTGCTTGAGATAGGCAAGTCACGCCAAACGACTCGCACAGGTTTTTTGAGTTCTGTAATCGCACGAATTAACTCGCCTTGGCTTAGCCGACAATAAGCGCAGGTAAAATCAGAAAAAACCACAATCGTAGGAGTACGAGGAGTGGTTGAGCCCGTACTTGGATCAGTGGGTCGCAGAGCAGGCAGGACGGGTCTAGGGGCTTGGATCGGATCCGTTAAGCTACTCTCCGTTCCACTTAAAAACTTTGTTTGTGTGTCATAAATCAAACTCCAACCAAGCAGAATGATAAGTACGCTAAACAAGCCGAGGAGGGTAGCAAAGAGGAAGCGATGGTCTTGTTCCATAGACTTATTCGAGAGAGAAACGAATAAGCTTGCCTGTCGAAGCGTCATTAAAGAAAAGCGCTTGACCATTTGATCCGATCGTAATTTGATCTACGCTCGGACTTCCTTCTGGCTGACCAAGATTGGTGAGCGATCCAGAGCTCAAATCAATCTTATAAATAAAATCTTGCGTATTTTTAAACAATCCAGGCTGTAGTGCCGCACCGGCCTCTAAGCTGCTTGGCACAGCACAGTACACAATTTGTTCTGATTGCCAGGTACATTTTTCGACCCATGTTTGCAGGTTTAAATTGCGTCGATTGGTGTTGATGGCGTCTCCTGACCCGCCACTTACCCAAAGACTTGGACGAAACCCATCAGAACCATTGTAAACGCTGTAAAGGATATTTTGTCCACTCGGGGACCATTTAGGAGAAAACCCACGACCTTCGACGATTAAGTTCTTGAAGTTCTCTTTGTTTTTTCCGACCATGACCACTGCCTGACGGTCAAACCCGATCGGTTCCGCCGTAAATCCGTAGGCGATAATTTGATCGTTCGGAGACCAGCTCACATGCACCTTGTCTTGGTTTTGGCCTAACTCTTCGACGGCACGCGCACCGCTTCCATCTGGATTTGCCGTAATTAAATATCGATTATCTTCATTGTTACCCACGCTTTTACTCACGAGTTGATTATCATTCGGGGAAAAATCAAACTCATCCCAGTACCGTGGTAATGTGGCTTGTTTACCAGTAGCAAAGTCGTAATAAATGTGCGAGCCATCCGGAAAGGTGAGCACCGCTTTATCGCTAGATTTTCCCCAGCTCACCTCTTCCACATCAGGGAATATCTGGTCTGACAATGGAATTTGCAATCCATCATCCGTAATGCGATAAAAGCGTCCATCTGTTGGATCATAAAAGCGAACTCCCTGCGTTCCGTCGGTTGTTGGGGACAGATTACGTGTCACCGACTCACTAATAACTCGTGTACGTGAAGGAATAAAGTCCTCAGGCGGTTCTGGAAGACGAAGTGGATCGCGAACATCAGGATTTGTTGGAAGTGTCTGTGTGCCATCAGGAACCTGTCCGATCGGGGTCGAAGTGCTATCACCGGCTAGTGGGAGTTGTCCTGTACCGAGTTGTGGTGGACTAGCTCCGTCCGGAGAAGGTGCGGGACGAAAAAACACATAGTAAATCGATATCCCTAAGCCAATACAAAGGGCGATAAATCCAACGATGAAAAGAACACGCTTTAAGCGATCGCTCATACGTCCTGCAGTATAGCGCAGATGTGTCTTAGCTATCTAGCCCCCAGGAGACAAAGCTGGGATTCGTTCAGCGCGCCGCTGGCGTCACCGCTGCTACCGTACCACCAACTCCTCCTACAATCGCGACCACGATCGCAACGAGCACACACGCCCCCATAAAAAGGACAATGAACAAATATATATCCACAAAGATGACACCCCGACGCAGGGCGCGATCCACACGATCCTCCGGTCCACCTAAGACACCCTTCAGAGTAGGAAGAGAATTTAATTTAAAATACTTATCGTTGATGATCCCAATCGTTGATTCTGCTAAAAATTGCAAGAATCCAACCGCATCAAAACAACCTTCAATGAGATCCATGAGGAGCTTGCCCTTGGTAAGTCGTTCCTGGAACGACTTTTCTCGACCCTTGCTTTTTGAGGATGACGAGCTAGTTGGAGAGGCTTTTTCTTTTGCCTCTTTTTCCTCCTGCTGTTTACGTTCTTGGGCAGCTTCTAGCAGAATCCCGGCACGCAACTGCTGCTCTTGAGATAAGCCTGAAGAAGATTGGGGGGGAGGTTGGGATTCATCAGAAGGGGATTCGTTGCTCTCTGGTCCAGACGGAGGATTTTGCGCGCCTGAGAATTGTTCACCGGTTGCTCGTGTTTTATCTGCTTGTTCACGCATTTCCTGAGCTTGTTCTCCCGTCGTAGCGAGCGTATCTTCCGCCTCTTCTGTGTCCTGCTCTGAAGACATTCCAGAGGAGTAGCCAGCGGAAAGAGGCGCGACAGGAGCCGAGGTATTTGTATCTGTTGGAATAGATTTATCTTGAGCAAGTGCATCCTCACGAGCATCTTGCCCACCCGCTTGTGCGCCCGCTCGTTGGTCTCGCGCTTGCGCTGCGTTTAGATTTACGGCAGATGCTAAAGGGGTAGATAATGCGCCGCGTCCTCCGACATGTTGTGGGCCTACTCCTTGGGAAGCATCAGGAGAAGCTGCACGACGACGTGGAACCGGAGGAGCACCGACGCGGATCCCTTGGGTCGCAACGGTGGGTGCTTGCGTTGAAGGGGGGAGCGCGCCAGTTTCAATACCGGGTGGCACAGATTGACTCGAGGCTGCTGCTTGGCGTGGGGAAAAGCTCGAAGCAAACCGTTGCAAGGCTTGGGTATCCGTATCTGCGCCTGAATCGGTCTCAGGAACTCGAGGCGCGGTCGCCTCTATGAGTAGCTCTACTCCTGGGATGTTACGGCTAAAATTCTGGGGAATAACCGCTCCGGCTGGGAGCGCAGAAACGCCTGCCTGTGCCTGGCGTAAGGTTCCGGCACTCTGTTGTAAGAGCGAAAGATCCTGCGGGGTGGGAATGGTTGAGGAAGCGGTGATGCGCGCTTGACCCCCAGCATTTGCGGAGCCGGTAGCCTCTCGCGAGGGTAGCTGTCTAACAGGAGAAGCGAATCCAGATCTACGCGGTTGTACTGCCCCAGACGCCGGAGTTTGGAGTAAGGATTGACTAGTTGCTTGAATCTGTAGGTCAACGGCTTCTAGCGTGCTTTGTATGCGTTGCAACGCCTCTTCGCGACGTGTTCCTTCCATGCTTACGATCGTTTGCGCGGCTCCTCGTGCCGCTTGCAGTGTTAAGGCTCGAGAACCCGCGCTTGCCAGGAGTTGTCCTGCTCCTGCGCCCGCAACCGCCACAGCAGACGCCAGAGCCCCTACATCAGTAGATGCGCCCCCCACAGGAACAGATGGTGATGAAGATCCCGAGGCAATGTTCGGAAGAGAAAAACTAGAACCGACATTGCTATTTGGAACGTTAGCCTTCACGCGACTCGTGATAGTAATGTTGCGATCCTGCGCTTGCGCCTGCATGAGTTCTCGCATTTGACGAATACTTGTTTCCGTTTCTGTAAGCTCAATTCTACCTAATGGTTGTGAGGCAGTTGTTTTAACAGCCGAAGATGAAGGAAGGGGTTCCAAAGAAGGCGCCGCACCGCGCAGCGTCGTTTTTTCACGTGTACCCTGCCGGCGTTGTCTGCGTGCTTCCGCGCGTTTCAGCGTCTCTTGGTCACGATCCGGTTGAGATGTTGGTTGAGTGGCGCCTCCTGTGTTCGTCGTTTGCTGAGTGGGTTGAGAAGAAACAGCTCCGGGAATGCTGGCGGAGAGGGGGCGGTTAATCGTTTGATAGCTTGCTTGAGGATTCTGAGATGTGTCAGAAACATTCGTTTGCTCAACGGCATCCGTTTGGTTCGTTATCTCCGTCGCTTGAGCATCAGTTGTCTCATCAATGGTTAAACGTGTCCCTCCCGTGGCACGACGTTTAGTCGTCGAGGTGGTTGTTGAAAATGCCTGCGCGCCAGAGGTGGAAGCATCAACCTCGACCTTAGAAGATTCTCCGGGTTTATTCGTTACACTATAAGCAACCGCACCACGATCTAGAGCGGGTTGATCACCGCCTTTATCTTGATCTTGTTGTGTCCGCTGTCTATTTAAGCGGCGTAAATGTTGGTCACGATTCTGTCGTTCTTGTGCCGCACGATCTTCTGGTTGATTATTGGCGGCACGATTTGCTTCTCGTGTCTGTGCCGTAGCAGATTGAGGAGGCGAGCCTGTGGTTGAGGGTCGATCCAAAGATTTTTCTGCGTTTTTGTTTCCCAGCCCAAGACTAGCCGCGATTTTTTTTCCCAAAATAACCCCCGCTACCGCTCCTGCCACGGCTTGACCTGCTGTGCTTGTCGCGCCCGTCTGAGCGGAAGTATCTAGACCGGCTGCTTGGCGCAACTTCTCTACAGCTCCTTGTCGCCCTTGTTTTACCTCTCGGATAATATCCTCAGAAATCCATTGCGGTTCGCGAGAACCGGGTACTCTCACCCGATAACTACGCGTGCCTGCATCATATTTATCCGGAATAACGTCACCCTGCGGATCCAGAGCACGACCCAAGTCCTGTTTTTGGAGAGCTAATGGCTTGAATGCCTTGGACATCCCTGCCTGCTTATCTCGATAGGCTTTGGCGCGTGCATAGGTCTCCCCATCGATTGTATGTTCTTCAATTCGTCCCGTATTCCCCACGCGTCGGTGGAGTTTAATAACAGGCTTCCCTCCTTCCATCACTGCCTCATCAATCGTCCAACCCTTTCCCGTGTAGCCTGCACCCAAAAGATTATCTGGAACATTCAATACTTTTCCATAGGCGACCTCTGGCAAGGCGACGGTTGCTGGTTCAGCTGGTGTCGCAGAAGCGGATGCGGAAGCGGGGGATGCGCCCGCCATCGATTTCGATGGTGCTCCGGAACTTCCTCCTGAACCTGAACCAACCGAGGAAGCCTCAGACAATGTACGCGCTGCTTCTTCACCCGCTGCAGACCTACCCTGAGGAGAACGTGCCATGCGCAATAGTTTACCTCAAAATGAAAAGAAGGACATCTTCCTATAACGCAAAACGCATCCGGATGGATGCGAGGGGGGAGAAGAAAGAAAAGGGAAAGTACGTTTAGAGAAAGGGCGGGGCTACCTCACGCCGGTCATGTAGAGGCGCTTGATCATCTCACAGAGAAGGTTGTACCACTCCGCAGGACGGAAGAACTCACCGACACCCTCGAGCTGGGCCGCCTGGATGGGATGGACCGTGAACGTCGCCACATCCGCGGGAATCCCATCGACGAATTCCGCGAGGGCACGTGCCGCATGCGGGCGAGCCGTCACGATCACGACACGCAGAGGCTCGGTGATCCCCAGCGCCTTACGGTAGGCGATCAGAATCTCGAGGGCATTTGCGACGTTCCCGCGCGTGTCCACCGAACGGGTATCCGGCGGCAGGATGCGGTAATACGGCAGAGGGGCGACATACTCGCTGCGATCAGGTGCCCCCGGCATGCCACGAAAGGGGTCGCTGAACTGGTTGACGCACGCCGCAGCCATCATGCCGGCTGCTTCACTCGGGGCATCAGTGCCCTGCCCCAGCGTTTTGACGAGCAGCGGCATCTGGCCACCGCACGGCAGCAGCACCGCTTCGGTTGCGAACTTGCACATGAGACGTCGGGCTTCGAACCCTGCTCCTTCGCAGTCGCCCCCGTGGAGGGAGATGATCACCTGTGCCTTGCGCAGATCGTTTTCCGTCGCCTGGCCTACGTAAGGTCCGAGCTCGGCATCCGCCAGCTTGAGCAGAACGAAGAGGGGATCGGGACATTCCAGTTCGTAGAGCCTTTTTCGCCAGGAAATATCCGCGAGCCGGTCGAGCTCATGGTGGAGGATGATCCGGTCAGGGTTACACGTACGCAGATCGAGCAGCCGACCGCAGGTGAGCATGAACTCGTCGCGAGCAGCCTCCGGAAGCATGTCCCGAAACCTGCTCATGATGAGGGCCGTTACCAGAGCCGGGAGGCTGAGGTCGCTCGGCCAGCGGATCGGACGCGTTCCAGCGACGACCGACGCCTGCGGCTGCTGCATGAGATGGAACCGCAGCAGGTTGAACGCCGCGTCATTGGTCGGGTCGAGCAACCCCTCATAGTCGAGCGGGCTGCCATCCGTCGCTCGAGCACCGCCATTGAGCAGGTTGAGAACCGCGGGGAAGCCGATACCTCCAGGGTCGAGGTCGGTGGTCCCGATGTGCGTCTCGAAGGCTCTCCAGAAACCGAGGCGATGGAAGAGCGCGCTGAGCGCCTCCCACCTGAAGCCGTGACGCGTCGCGTAGGCCACGCGTTCGTCACTCGAGCGGAGCCTACTCTGCGATACCGGAGTCTGGATGGTGATCGGGCGTGCATTCGGCAGTGCGACGCACTTGTCGAAGCGAGCTGCGATGACCTGCTCGCACCGGTTGTTGTGCCACTGGTAGCGGAGCCTTTGACCCCGCAGAAGCTTGTCGAGATCTTGGCCGGTGCGCTGATTTACCCCGGCGAGATCCGACCGGAGCGGGAGAGGGTTTTGGGCCAGGGCGATCGCCGTTGTAAACCATCGCCGCACAGACTCGATTTCAGTCGTCACTTCATCCTCTTCGTCACGCCACGGGAAAGCACCGTACGCGACAATCCATTCCAACAAAAACCAAAAGAACCGTCAAGTCGTCTTAACGGTTCTTTCCCTTATTTTAGCCAAGATTTACTTCACGGCGAGCTTGTTTTTAGTGACTTTCACGTTCCAAATTTTCTTTTTAGGCTGGTTCAAGAGCGCCTTACTCAACAAAGACATCACCTCTTGTTCTACAAGCCGACGTGCCACCCGCGCTCCCTCATCCCCGTGACGTTGTTGAGTGAGGAGCCATTCCAAGACATCATCTCCAACCGTATACGTTCCTGCCTGAACTTTTTCCAATCGTCGCACGACCTCTTCGACTTCCCGACGGACAATCTCTTTCAAGCTGTCTTTCTCTAAGGCGCGAAAGACAATAATCTTATCCAAGCGGTTAAGTAATTCTAGACGAAACCGTTCCTTCAAATGGCTTTTGACCATTTCATCATAGGCGTGGCCAGAAACACTTGTATCTCCAAAGCCTAAACTCCCACGATTGATGAGTTCGGCACCCGCATTTGAGGTGAGGACGATATAGGCATGTCGAAACGAGATCGGTCGTCCTGTCGAATCATTCATCTGTCCATCTTCTAAGGCTTGCAAGAGAATGTGTTGTACATCCGGATGCGCTTTTTCAAATTCATCAAACAAGAAGACCGCATGAGGATTTTTCCTGATCGTATCTGCCAAACGGTTACCTTCACGATAGCCCACATAACCAGCAGGGGAGCCAAGTAATTTCGATACGGAGTGTCCTTCCGCAAATTCAGACATGTCTAATTTCACGAGCGCATCCTCACGTCCAAAGATTTCCTTTGCCAAAGAACGCGCCAATTCCGTTTTTCCCACGCCAGAAGGACCAACAAATAAAAAGCTGGCTTTCGGACGACGTGGATCAGATAGTCCTAAGCGCGCCTTTCTCAAAGCATCGCTCACGAGTCTAACGGCGTCTCCTTGTCCAATGATGGTATTCCCAAGACGCGTCTCAAGTTCCACGAGCTGATCACGTTCACTCGCCAAAACAAGCGAGAGGGGAATATTGGCCATACGTGCCACCACCTTCGCGATTTCTTGCGGCCCCACGACGAGACGATCCGCTTTACGACCCTTCTCGATGGTAGCTTGGAGCGCGGCGCGTTCTTCATTTAGCCGCTCCTCTTGCGCCAAGGCTTTAGATGCGTCCGCAAGCACACCCTTATTAACCGCTTCTTCTTTTTGTTCTCGTGAGACGTTGATCGCAATATCAAGCGCGCGCAATCGTTCTACGGCTTCATTCGAGCGACGATGGGCATTCGCGTGAGCCGCCGCCTCATCCAAAAGGTCAATCGCTTTATCTGGAAAGAACCGATCCGTCAGATGACGTGCCGCCAACCGGACGGCACTTTCCAAGGCCGCTTCGCTGAAGATGACGCTGTGATGCTCTTCATACCGCTCCTTCAAGCCACGCAACATCAAAAGTGTGGTTTCTTGGCTCGGCTCCTGAACCTGGATCGTTTGGTAGCGGCGTTCGAGAGCGGCATCGGGCTCGATATGTTTTTTATATTCGTTCCAAGTGGTCGCTCCAATGCAATGGATTTCTCCACGCGCCAGAGCCGGTTTTAAGATATTGGCCGCATCCATGGATCCGGAAGTTGAACCTGCGCCGACGAGTGTGTGCATCTCATCAATAAATAATAAAATATTTTGATCCGCCTTCACTTCTTCGACGAGCTGTTTAAGGCGCGCTTCAAATTCTCCGCGATACATCGTTCCCGCCACCATGAGCGCCAAATCCAAGGCGTAGAGACGCTTTCCTTGTAAAATATCAGGAATATCACCGCTCACAATCCGTTGAGCTAAGCCTTCAACAATCGCCGTTTTTCCCACGCCCGGTTCGCCCAAGAGGAGGGGATTGTTCTTTGTGCGTCGGCACAAAATCTCAATCACCCGATCCATCTCGGCTTCACGTCCAATAACGGGGTCAAGCTTCTCGACTGTTTGCGCGGCCGTAAGTTCACGCGCAAAGACTTGCAAGGCTTTCACGCTTGAATGGCGTGACGTCCGGCCACGTTGTTCTGCAGCGGGCTGGCGTTCCCCGTCATGCGCGCTCTCCTCCGTTCC
>CAZIQG010000009.1:0-4743 GCA_964541725.1 uncultured Gammaproteobacteria bacterium | reverse complement strand
GAAATCCAGAGATGGGCGGTCGCATGTGAGGCTTTTTGCATGGGCTGGGAATGCTGCGAGATTTTTTCGAGCGCGCGAGCCAAGCCCTCGGGATAGCGGGTAAGGAGAGAACCGGAAGCGTCCGCGAGATATTCGCGTTGACGGCTAATCGCGAACTTAATTAACTGACCGATAAGAGGGGAGACGATTAAGAAGATGATCCCAATAATCATAAAGGCACCGCCCCCACTGTCACGATCCGAACGCTTGCGAAAACCCCCATGGATAAAAATATCACCTACCATCGTAAGCGTGCCAACGAGAACGGCGACCAAAATCATGTAACGCGTATCGTAGTTTTTTACATGAGACAATTCATGGGCAATCACTCCTTCCAATTCTTCATTCTCAAGAATCCGAATAAGTCCCGTTGTGAGCGCGATCGAAGCGTGTTCTGGATCTCGCCCAGTCGCAAACGCATTTGGAGAATCATCCTCAACAATATAGATGCGAGGGCGGGGAAGCCCAGCCGTAATACATAAGTTTTCGACAAGATTCCAAATATAGCGATTCTGTTCGCGATCCGTGAGTTCCTTCGCCCCAGAGGTAAACAATACAATCTTGTCACCGGCAAACCAAGAAATAAATGTCGAACCCAATGAAATAATGAGGGCAAGGACTAACCCCCCACCCCAATCACCGTTGACAGCACCCAGCACATAACCCACCACCGCTAAAAGACCTGTAAAGAGTCCGATTAAAATCCAGGTGTTACGTTTGTTAGAATCAATTTGTTGGTACATAAAAAGTATCGTGTATCGGGTATCCAGTATCGAGAATGAATAGCAAGAATACTTCTTCAAGTACGTCTGCTATTTAGATCGATTTCGTGTTGGATATACTCGATACACGATGCTGGATACCTGATAGGTTATTAGAATTGTACCTGAGGATTTTGACGTTCTGCTTCATTTTCAAGACCAAAGAAGGTACGATCTTTAAAACCAAGAATGTTCGCAATGAAGTTGGTAGGGAAGACTTGTAATTTGGTGTTAAAGTCGCGCACGTTGCCATTGTAGAAGCGGCGAGACGCTTGAACCTTATTTTCCGTATCGGACAATTCATCTTGCAGTTTCAAGAAGTTTTCGTTGGCTTTCAATTCAGGGTATGCCTCAGACACAGCAAACAAAGATTTAAGCGTGCTCGACAACATGTTTTCTGCCGTGGCTTTATCTCCTGGGTTTTGTGCACCCATGGCTACCGAGCGAGCTTGGGCCACCTTTTCAAACACGCCGGATTCGTGGGTGGCGTAGCCTTTAACGGTATTTACCAAGTTAGGGATCAAGTCGTAACGGCGTTTAAGCTGAACGTCAATATCTGACCAAGCTTCGTCCACCTGATTTTTAAGGCGAATTAAGCCGTTATACGTCATGATAAGCCAAAGAGCGACTACCACGACAACGGCGAGCAAGATAAAGGTTGTATTCATATAAATAGCGTAACCCAACACCCCTATAATTAGCAAGACCGTCGGCGGCACGCTTAGCAGCATGACAGTCGACGGTCTGAGCCAGATACAGCGAACGCTGCCAGGCCTTTGCTCAGTTGGCCTGTAACCAGTGCGAAGACGCACTGGTTGGGTGTCCCCCATGGGCATTCTTGTGGGATCGTAGGGGCAAACGATCCCAGCCTAGATCGGTCGTTTGGTCGACGAGCTGGTGGCTCGTCTGGGATCTTCGTCGTCCCGATCTCAGCTCCATCCACGCGAGCTGGAAGCTCTGGAGGGCGGTGATGGTCTTCCTGCTAGTAGCAGGGCGGTCCGCGCTTGGATCTTCAGTAAGCGCGTGCTCAGTCGGTTGCCGGACGGTATCCGCTGGTGCAGGAGCCTATCCACGGCGACTGTGAGGGGTTGTTGAGCAGCCTCCCGCCCACAAATCCGGCCCCCGGAGCTTCTCTCCGCAGAACGAGGTCATGCCCGTTGCGTGCCCGAGAGCGCTGCCAGAAAGCGTGGAGATACTACCAATCAGAAAAAATTCGTCAAGCTAAAACGTTTTGCGACGCAAGAGAAATTTTTTTGAGTTTTCCAATCCTTGATGAAAACAGCCTCGTCTTTCATACTGCTAAAAACCCTCTCTTGCCTTGGTTCCCACCTAACGCCTAATCCCTGATGCCTGAGGCCTAACCCCCTTATGACCCCTTCCATCTTCAAATCCTACGACATCCGCGGCCTGTCTCCAGAAGAGATCGACGTTTCCGTCGCAAAACGACTAGGGGAGACCCTCGCATCTATCTACAAACCAAAGCACGTCCTCGTCGGCCACGACATGCGCACGACATCGCCAGAGTTAGAGGCTGCGTTGATCGAAGGTCTCACCTTAATGGGGGTTTCTGTGACACGCATCGGTCTTTGCTCGACTCCGATGTTTTACTTTGCGGTGGGGGAGGGAAACGGGAAGTATGATTTAGGTGTGATGGTAACCGCCTCGCATAACCCTGCAAAGTATAACGGCTTCAAACTCGTCAAAGGCGACTGCCAACCCATCGGCCAAGGCTCCGGCATGGAAGAAATTCGCGAACTGGCCTGTTCAGAGACGAATCTTGCTTCTGTTTCGTCATCCCGAACGGAGTTATACGAAGAGAGGAATCTCGCAGCGGAACGAGTAGCCTCGGATCTCACCGTCCGTGAACGCTACCTCAATCACATCTTCAAGCTTGCGAATCTTCCCTCCGACATCCCTTCATGGTCCGTGGCGGTTGATGCGGGCAATGGCATGAACGGCTATATTTTGCCCGAGTTTGTAAAACGCTTGCCCTCGTTGACGACCCATCCGTTATATTGGGACCTCGACGGTTCGTTCCCAAATCACGAAGCCAATCCACTCAATCTAGAAACACTGCACAGCGTTCAAACCCTCGTGAAAGAAAAAAAATGCGCATTTGGCGTTGCCTTTGATGGAGATGGTGATCGCATTGGGTTTATTGATGAAGAGGGAACACCCATTCCCGGAGATATTCTCACGGCTCTCTTTGGACAAGAATTACTGCGTGAACGCGGATCAGGGCGCGTATTATACGATCTTCGCTCTTCCTGGAGCGTTCCTGAGACGATTGAGAAGAGCGGGGGAGAAGCGGGAATGTGTCGCGTGGGTCATGCACATATAAAGAGACAAATGCGTGCAGAGAAGGCCACCTTCGCAGGCGAGCTCTCTATGCATTTCTATTTTGCCGACCTCTGGTTCGCGGAATCGAGTGATTACGCATTACTCTTGATGATCAAACTCCTCGCGCGTGAACAAAAGCCATTGTCACAACTTTGGAAACCATTACAAAAATACTTCCACTCCGGAGAAATAAACTTTCACGTCAAAGATCAAAAGACCATTCTCAAATCTCTAGAAGATCACTACGCAACTCAAGCAACAGATGTTTCGACGTTGGATGGCCTACGCTACGAATTCCGCGACGCAAAAAATCCCACCCAAGACTGGTGGTTCAATGTACGTGCTTCAAATACAGAACCCGTCTTGCGTCTCAACCTAGAAGCAAAAAGTCGCGAAGGAATGGAAAAATGCAAGGAAGAAGTGACGAAGATGATTTCAGGCTCCTCTGAAGACAATATGTAATTGTCGGTAAAGGAATCTGCCCGTCCAGGGAGGAACGAAGGAGGACGGGACTTGGAGGAGGGAGGGGAAGGAGCGCTACAGCTTCTTCCTACAGCGAAGACTCTTTCCTGTCGGGTTAGGGGCAGGGAACACGGGCACTTGGAATCCCGGGGGCAGATCACCTTTTTCGGCGAGTTCACGCGCGAAATTAATAACCTGAATTCTTTGCATCTTGAGGGATCGTGCGACAGCGGTGCGGTTGCCCCCATGCTCGATAAGTCTCATGAGCACGAGGATACGATCCAGGACGCGACGACCTTCCTCACGCGTGCAGTTTTTCAGCCTGGCGACTTCTTTTGCGAAATAGCTGTTCAGAACTCTGTCATCCTCAGACGAGCAAGGACTCTTGGTAGCGAGGGTGAAGACGATATTCCGATCATTGTTGGAGTCCGGTTCGACAGCCGTATCCTTAAAGGTGAGGGTAAGCGTCTCTCCAGGCAACTGCAAGCAGGGCAGAATATGGGCGAAAAACGCGTGCACCTCTTCGAGGTCGCGCCTGCCCGTTACGAACACCATCAGCTGTGCCCTCCCGTCCCGTCTTGCTGCGGTAATCCAATCACCAGGGAGCATGTGACCGAGCTGACTAGCAGAGACGACACCAAAAACCTTGATACCGCGCATGACGATCACTCATTTCTTCGCAGAACCACCTCTATTAGGTGACGCAGCGAATAGGAGAGTGTTCAAAACAACGCATACTGATACCACTTTTGCCAGATTTTGTCAATCAATGAACCACATTATACCCTATAACCCAGCCAAATTTAGAGCGGTAAGTCTTGTCAGGTGACAAGGCTGTATTCCGCGTGGTACCCTCTGAATATCTATCTATACTGACATGCTTACCATCCTGATATTTTTGGCGGTTTTATCCGTCTTGGTCGTTTTTCATGAGTTTGGTCATTTTTTGGCTGCTCGTCGGACCGGCATGAAGGTATATGAATTTGCTATTGGTTTTCCTCCCATGGCAATTGGTGTTTACCGCGATCCCAAAACCAAAAAATTCATCTGGGTACGGGGAAAGCAGGCCCGGAGTCTTCTCAAAGCTGGTGGGGGTCAAGAAGTTTCTGAAGAAATTTTTCCAGCCACACTGTATTCACTC
>CAZIQG010000008.1:0-23941 GCA_964541725.1 uncultured Gammaproteobacteria bacterium | reverse complement strand
AACGACAGCGGTGTCACCTGGACCTCCCGCAAACTCCCCACCACCCGCGGCGCCTCCTTCCTCCTCTTCGATCCAAGCGCTGCGCCCGCATTATTCGTAGGAGCACAGGCGGTGAAGCAATAGACATCAGTGATATAAAAACTCCGACGCAAAAAGATCGGAGTTTTTATATCGGATTTTTATTTAAACCCTCACCTCCCGTAAAAACATCTCAAACGGTTGCGTAAAGCAAGAGTCCGCCTTCAAACAATGCCCGATGCTATGAAGAAGGGGGGTCTCAACGTGTAATCGCTCCGCTAATCGGATAGCGAGCTCAGTCGCGTGAATTCCCTCGACCGTCGTAAGCCCGAGATCCTTCGGTTCTTTAGAGCTTGCACCCGCTAACCGTTCGCCATACGTCCGATTCCTACCATGTGGGGAAAAACCCGTCACAATCAAATCACCCAACCCAGCTAATCCATCCGCCGTCTCCGGTTCTGCACCCGCCGCTTTAAGGATGGCGCGCATTTCCGCAATCGCAATCGTTAATAAAAATGCTTTAGCATTGGTTGGATGCTTAAGCCCATCACACATCCCAAGCGCGATCGCATACGGATTCTTCAAGGCCGCCGCTAATCCCACGCCAAGCAGGTCTGTCGACGTCGCGACTTTTACATGCTCTGTTTCAAGCAGGGATTTGATATGGAGCGCTCCTCGAATATCTCCGCTCGCCGCCATAAACGCCGTCGGACTCCCTTTCGCCATCTCATTAGCGATCGCAGGACCTCCAAGGGTCGTCAGCGTCTTTTTAAGAGCAGGGGAGAGAAGTGATCCTTCTTTCACAATCAGCGGATCAAGGGTGTTTGGATCAAGACCTTTAGAAATACTTGCGATCACTGCTTCTGATGCTAAATGAGGAAGAGCTTTTTGCATCACGTCGGCCACGGCAAACGAGGGTACTGCGACAAACACGGTATCTGCACCCTGTATAACAAGCCTTATATCCGAACTCGCGACAATATTCTCTGGTAATATCGTATCTGCCAAGTATTTTTGGTTTTGATGACGAGTATTTATATCTTCCTCAACATCTTTTTCAATACAATACAACCGAACCGGACGCCCATGGCGTGCGAGATTGAGCGCTAACGCACTCGCCATGTTGCCAGCGCCTAGAATTGCGAGAGGTGACATAGGTTACCCTTTTACCATCCGATACACCGCTTTAGCAAACGGCACCCTCTTTCCCCATTTCTTGACCCTCTCCCATCTCTGTCGCGCCTTTAATTGCATCACGGACGCCCTGGTTCCGATATAAACGATATAACTCTCCCCATCTTTAAAAGACACCGACGGTCCAAGTCTACGCAACTTACTCATTGTCCATTGCGAAACATGCGTCTCGTGTTCATTGTCAAACGCATCCTCTTGATGGCCAATATCTTTCGGGGTCGAAATCAAAATCCCTCGATGATGTTGCAAAACGAATCTGATGAAGCCTGCTCCTTTCGTCTCGGTCAAATGTTCCAAGACGTCAATAAATAAAACAAGATCGTACGATGTTTTGAGGGTTTTAATCACATCCTGCGCTTCGCCAAGATAAACATGATTGTAAATGTAGCTGTGAAGCGGTGTTAAATAGTCTTCAAAGGCTTCAATCCCATCAATTCGTCGCAAGAAGGTGTGATAGTCTTCGCGTCCATCCCACAACTCTAAATATTCACGACAGAGCACGCCATACTTTCCAAACCCGACGCCAATATCTAGTACCGATTGCGGATTAAGAGAGATGACGGCATCCATGATCGTGGAAATCTGTCGGTGATGGCTCGTGGGCATAAAATTGATGCCACTATTCTAGCATAAAAAAGATAAGACGCCTCCAAATCGGGTAAGAAAAGGGAGGCGTCAATGAGAGGCGGGAAGGAAGATCAGATTGGTAAACGTGATGGCGAGGAGAAGTGCAACGAAGACAGCGACGACAAGTTCAGTAATCTGCTTACGTGTCAGGAAGGGAGTGCGAATAGGTTGTACAGGAAGAGGAAGATTTTTCTTCGGGGGAGTAGGGTTGGGTCTGGGCTTTTTTCGAGCCGAGACACGTTTATTGATGGATGGCTTCTTGGCCATGTCACGCCTTAACGTTCGCGTGGTGGCTTGCAACAACTTCAAAAAGGCAAGAGCATCCTTTGGCCGATGAGTAAGATCGTAGCTAATTCCTAGACGAATCAGTCGCCACACGGCCGGAGGGATATGGGGATCCGGAGTTATTTTCGGCGGTGACCGTCGCTTTTCCCGCGTGCGTTCAAGGTAGGTTGTGTAAGCTTCTTTGGCCACTCGATCGACTCGAGGATAGTAATCCTTGCCAGTGATGAGGTAGTAAAGGAGCAGTGCCATGGCATACACATCGGTTCGAGCATCAACGCTGGAGGTATCTGTATATTGCTCAGGCGACATATATTCCATGGTGCCAAATACCGCTGGCACAGGAGTGAGGCGTTCGCCTGCATGAAGAGGGGGATCCGCTTTCGCAAGACCGAAGTCGATGATAACAACGCGCAGGATCACTCCGGAGGCAAGATAAACGATAAGAATATTATCTGATTTAAGGTCGCGATGTACGATGCCGAGGGCATGAGCGGCGGCCATTCCTTCGGCTACGCATTTGAGAATATGCAGGGCCAGCAGTGGCGGCAACCGTTTATGCGGCTGTTCGGCAGCGAATTGGTCGAGGGTGACCCCATTTTTCACCAGTTCGATCACTAACGCTTTGCGATCTTCTGTATCTGTGCCGTATTCGATGTATTCCACGAGGTAGGGGCATCTGTGAGGAAGAAGCACTCGCAGGATAGCCGCTTCCACATCAAGGCGTGGATAGCAATGAGGTGGTAAACCGAGCTGTATCCGCTTTACGGCAACGGGCGCCTGAGTGGTTTTATGAATACCGAGACGGACATTGCACATTCCGCCTGAACCAAGAAGACCATGAATTGTGTAAGGACCGATGGCGGGCTCTTCTTCCTTCAAGATCCACTCCTCTCTCGAACGCACGGTTGGGTATGTATGCGCTCGGATCAAGCAACAAATCCTGATCCAAACGCACAACCCCAAGGAAGAAAGAGCCTAACAAATCCAAGAAATCCGTCAAGAATAGAAAAACGCCCCAACTCATCGGTAAAGATAGGCGAGGCGGTCAGCAAGAATCGAGGAACGGAGCTAACGACCGAAGCGAGTGACGAGGGTATCGTTCGCTTTCGCATCGTTCGCGGGCTTGTTTGTATCCAGGGTAATAACGGCAGAGGTACGGAATCGATCGTTGGCGGCTGCGCGTGTACGCAGTTCTGCTTCAACAAGCTCGCGCATCACGGCCGTACTCATTCGATAGGCGGGGATATGCTGAAGAGATCCGTACAGGATCCTCCACAGACTGGAAGAAATATCGCAGTTCACCGGCGGATGAGACGCAATACGCGTCGATCTGTGCGCTTGTCTTATCTCATCTATGGTTATACCGGTGAAGAACGGACGTCCGGTAAGCATGGTGTAGAGTATCGAACCAACCGCGAAAACGTCACTCGCAGGAGTAATGATCCTCCGCGGATTTTTTTCGAGCGTGACAGCCTTCTGTTCCGCCTGCTCCGGTGACATATACTGGAGATTCCCGACCAGAGCGTGCAGGTTCGTATTGCTATGAAACGCTCGCGCCACTCCAAAGTCGAGAACCTTGACGCTGTTAGTCGTGAGCATGACATTCGCAGGCTTCAGGTCACGATGCACGATCCCAAGCGCATGCGCAGCTTCCAGGGCGCGTAGGATCTCGCAGGCAATCTTCAAAGCCTCGTCGACATCGACCGGATGATGCTCGAGATGATGTGCGAGCGTCACACCCCCTACGAGTTCCATAACGAGATAATGCACGCCATCTTCTTGATTTATCCCATGATCAATGTAGCAAGGGACGCGATCTGTATACTTACTCAATAGACCGGCAATAGTAACCTCTTTAAAAAAACGTTCCAGAGATTCCCATTCATGATCGAAGTTATGCTCCTGCCGATTAAGGATCGTTCCCTCCACGGCCAAGAGTTTAACGGCCACAGGACGATCATCCCGATCAAGCGCTTCATAGACCCGGCCCATCGTTCCGTGGCCAACACATTTAACCAATCGATACAGTCCAACTCTGGGTGGTGGTTTCACGGCAGCTCCTTTCCTCGGGTTGTCGAAGTCCTCTGGATACGCTATCAGTCCAGCGCGATTCGTCAAATAGATGAGGTCAAAAACGATAAGCGCCTCGATCATCGGTTAAGATAAGCGAGGCGCAAAGGGAAAGAAAAGATCAAAGAAGTATTCGGGCTAATTGATGAGTCGACCGTAGGGGTCTTCGCTTCCCGTGTTGCCGTACCCACTACCCGGATAGGGCGTAATAGAAGGATCGGGAGCGATGGGAGGAGAGGGGCGGTGGAACCAGGGGCGGATGAGGGAAGGCTGTTCTTGCGGAGTCGTGGGGCAGTACCCCCGCGGAAGCCGACGACCGATTCGTGCCGCGACCGCGCACGCCTGAGCACGCTCCTCTGCAGAGAGCTGATCCCAGTCTCGTTCCAGGTCAGGAGATGCGGCGTTGTTGTGTGAAGGGTTCGGCTCCGTATGCCCCGTTCGCATGGAAGACGGCGACCGCGGTCGGCGACGTCGTGAGGCAGCGAGAGTGTCCGTGGCCGCGTCTGTAACGGCAGCGTCCGGGTGACCTGCGTCCTGCAGGGTTGTCACGATCTGGGTCGGATGTGGAGGTGTCGAGTCGTGGTGCGCATCCCAGATCAGGGCGGCGACCACGACGGCGATGAGCAGACCGAGGATGGCGACGATCCAGTAAGGCCGTGAGATCGAATCGCGCATCTCATCGTCCTCGTCGAGGAGTTCCTCGCCTTCATGGTTCAGCTTGTCCGGAGCGATGGCACCGATCAGCGTAAAGCTCTGCTGAGTACTGACCTGAGGTGCGACCGCTCCAGGCGTAGCCGTGATCAGAGGAGGCGTCGGGGGCGTCGTAAGGATGCGGGTAGGAGCGACCCCCGAATAATCATCCAGTGCCGTAAGCAGTTCGAGCATCGACTGGTACCTCTGCGCCATATCGAGAGCCATCGCTCGAGAGACGATCTGCCACAGCGCCTCATCCATGTCCACCGGCTTGGAAGGGATGCTGTGGCCAGGCTGTCGAGAGATAAGCGCATCCACGATGCCATCATAAGGGAATGCATCCGTCGTATGGAACAGACGATAGGCCAGGCAGCCGACGGCAAACACATCCGTGCGGGCGTCGACGTCGTGCGCACTCATAATCTGTTCCAGACTCATGTAGCGCGCTGTGCCCAGGGCGCATCCCGTTTTGGTGAGGGTATTGCGGCCTTCATCATCCAGCCATCGTGCGATCCCGAAATCGAGGACTTTTACGCGTCCACGCTCCCCACCATTGGAGCAGAGAAAGACATTCTCCGGCTTGATATCACGATGGATAACGCCGAAGTTATGGGCGTATACGAGAGCCGCACACACGGCTCGCAGGATTTTTAGAGCATTGGACTTGTTCGGCCTGGCTCGTTCCAGTCTCGAGGCCAGAGACAGGCCCTCCAGAAGTTCCATTACGAGATAGTGGAGCGGCCCCTGAGGACTGGGAGCGGTGCCCCAGCCGTAGAGGTGCACGATGCCAGGATGTCCGTTGACGTTGGACATTTCATGCATCATCCTTCCTTCCACGCTAAAGCGGTCGACGAGATCCGCGCGACCGGTCAGATGAATGTGGAGGATCTTGATGGCCACGATGGTACCCGTAGGCAGGGACGCGGGTGATCCCGGGAGCGCCTCGGCTCGGTACACGATGCCCATGGCACCTTCGCCGAGCTTGGAGAGGATCCGATATGTCCCTACGACCTGATCGATAAGAGACCGTGCTTGAGCTTCCATCATCTCTCTCTTTCTTGTTCTGTTGCTGTGAAACGTACGAGCCATTTGAGCCCATTCCTATACTCAATCAAGCACAAAAATAGACACAAATGGCAACGCCAGACGGTAACAAATTATAATTAAATAGTCAATAAGAAACGCGCGCCTACTTGGTACCACTCGGTATCAAGAAAGCGCGCGAAGATAAGGGAGAAATGAGCATTCAGTGATTGGTGCAGTACGCGGTAAAGCAGATGCCGTGACCCTGACTCTGTCGGCGGAGATGGGCGCATTGCCGTTCGCGTCGGTGGGCAGGGACTCTGTCCCATCGAGCAGGATCCGGAACGCGAATGTCACCGATATACAGAGGCATGGGTCGGCCATGTCCACTCCTCGGAATTTCACATCGCTGCAGTTCCGACGGCTGGCCGGCAGGGGCCGTGATCACCGGACGTGCCTGCTGTGGTACAGCGGGTAGCGTCGGAGGTGCGCTCGGGCTAGCAGGGGCGGACGCTGAGGAATGGGTAGGGGGAGGCGTGTATATGGCAATGAGGGCAATCGTCATCGCTGCACACGAGAATGCCAGCATGAATGCAAGTACACTGGGGGCGATGGAGAAGCGAGGCCGATCGTCCGGGGACACGGCCCGTGCAGGCGCGACCGCTTGCTCGGGCGTAATCATTGCAGTGTGGTCAGGAATACTCAGAGCGGCAGCGCTCCGAGCGGGCGAGGGGGCGATAACGGGCTCGCGAAGTTCTGCGAGTAGGTGTCGCATGGCCTCGGCCGCGTCATTCGCCGAATCGTATCGCCTCGTGCGATCCTGTGCCAGCATGCGAGTGAGAATCGCCCGTAGACGGGAATCAAGTACAGCAATCCCGGGCTTCCCGGTCATGTCGTCGCTAACGACCTCGAGCATCGCCGCCTTCGCAGTTTTAGCGGTGATGAGGCGTTCACCCGTTGCCATCTCGCACAGAAAAACCCCGGCCGAGAAAATGTCGGAACGTACATCGAGACTCCACCCCCGCGCCTGTTCGGGAGACATGTATGACGGAGTCCCAAACACCGTTCCTTCGTCGTTCATGGTGCATTTCTTAATTGGACGGCTAATCCCGAAATCGAGGATGGTAAGCAGGATGGAGCCGTCCGGCATTCGGCGAACGAGCATGTTCTCTGGCTTGATGTCGCGATGAAGGAGGTTGATGCTGTGTATGGCAGCGAGCCCATCGCACACCTGGATGGATAGCTCGAGGGCTCTCTCCATACGTGCCCGTGGCGTCTGCTCTCCTTCCTGCATGTAGACTTCTGGTCGGATACCCTCGATGATCTCGGTAATGATTCGCGCCTGTCGATCAGGCTCACGTCTTTCTACGGCGATTAGGGACAGGAGATTCCGGTGATTAAGAGACGTAACCTCCTGATGTACGGCAACTTCTTCGTCGAAGTCCTTGTCCGTCCTATCGGGGCTAATGACCTTGATGGCGCAATCCCCAATCGGGGCACCGTTACAGCAGACAACTCCCCGATATACGGTGGCCCCGGCACCCCTCCCGAGAACCCGTTGGCCTAAAATGAGATAGCTAAAGACTGACTTTTCTTCGACATCTCCCGCTTGCGATCCCATGACTCACCACCTCTTTTGCTCTCGAGTTTTGAAGGCTGAGCTCCGCATTATTGCGTGCTCTGGAGAAAGGGAGCTCTCTCCACAGAACGCAAAAAACGATCTTAACAGGGGCAAGATAGTTAACTATAAAAATCGAATTTCGTCAATCAATAAGCTAAAAAATGGCCTAACATAAGGCTATTTTTTGCTCCAAATCACGACTGCTCCAAATCGCTTTTCCTCTTGCCAGGCAGGGCCAGCATTTTCTTGGACAAACAAAGCATTTTTCGCACGTGTTGTCATGATCACCGTTGCCCCTGTCTCCTTGAGCATCGCTTGTACTCGTTCAGGGCTCTGGCTCACAAATAGTTCTTCTAAAAAGGCTCGCCTCTTTCTCCATTCCGGCGTTTCATGGTCATGCCCAATCCACACATACCGTTCACTATTTGGAGGTGTCCAAACTCCCACCCATGCATCATCCGGCAAGATCACGGCATCTCCCGGCGTCGAGGTGCGCAGCCATTGCCAGGCCAGTACCAAATCTTGCGACATAAAAAATTCATCCCCACGTCCCATCGGTCGCGTCACCCACGCCGCCTGGCTTTGCACCAAAGACAGGGGAGAGAGCAGGATCATCGCCCACATTCCCATATGCGCGATCTTCCCCGTCCGTTTCGCCCACCGCAATACGTCTTTCCAAACAGGAAACGCGAGCAATATAATCCCAATCGCGAGTCCTTCCAACATCTTGCGTTTAAAATGCAAAGAGGGGATGGAGATGAGGATGAGGGCGACCACTACCCAAGCAATGATCCAACGCTCCTCTTTCTTGAGCGGATGCTTGCGGACACGCCAAGCAATAAATCCAATCCAAGGCAAAAAAGAAAAGATATTCGCCATCAACGATCCAAGGGGGAGATGGTTCTCTTGAATAAAAAAGCGTCGATACGGATCATGCCACTGCGACCAGGCATGTGGAGCAATCGCGAGTAAGAGAGGTACTCCGTAGATACACGCGAGTTTCAGAATATATCGCCATGGCAAGCGCTTGAAGAGCATCAATACCAATACGTACAAGCCAACGAGGGGAACAAAATAGGGATGCAAAGCAAATAAAGCGGCGATGCTCACAAGCGATCGCACATGCGAACGCGAGTCCGGCTCAAGCTCAATCCATAAACGGTGTAAGCCGTATGCGAGGAGAGCGGTTGAAAGCATGATGTGCGCCCCGCCAATAATCGTGGGGAAGAAAAATGTCTCCGAGGTCACATCCGCCGGCGCAGAAAAATCGGCAGGAAAAATTCCATTCAACGCTTGGTATACCACGACCATCCACCCAATTCCACCGCCCAAGACAATCGTCGCCGTCGCAATCCGCGCATCACGTTCATCTTTCGTCATCGTCTGCGCAATTCGATACAGGAGATAGACAGAGATAAATGTCACGAGCCATCTGCCGAGTTCATGTGCCCACAACGGAGTGAGATGAAAGAGAGCGGCCAGCCATCCAATGGGTACAAATAAAAGATGGACGAAGCGATCCGCCTCAACTGGTGCATATAAATTCCGAAACGTAAGCGCCCCCTGCTTGGCCTGTTCAATATAGGTAAAATACACCGCCTGATCCGCGCTATTCCACAAATAATCCCCAAGCCAGATGCGATCAGGCCCCGCTTGTCGATTAATAAACCAAGCCAGGAAGATCTGGACAACGATTAATCCGAGGGCAAGTAAAAATGGAAACAACAAACGACGAAGACGTGAGAACATGGCCGTAGTGTAGCGGATAGAGAGAGATCAGGGGAGTTCATTGGTAGGCTTAAGGAATTGACAGGGGAGAGAGGATGCGTAAAGCTTTCCTCGCATATCTCCTGGTCATAGCGGGAATGGACTCGCGTGCCATGGGAGATTCGAGAAGGCGAGGCGTCATGAACAGGGCAATCGCATCGTTGGTACGCTTCCTGGTCAAGCACGGCGACAGGGAGGCCTTCCAGGCAAGCTGGTACGCAGCCATCGAAGACTTCGAGGAGGGCGATCGCGAGGAGCGTGACCGGGCGCAGGCCGTCATGGCGGAGCTCCTCCGGCAGGCGGACGATGCCGCCAGGTTCTACATCATCTACCAGTACTGGGAGAGATCCGGTGTTCCTCGGCAGGTTTTCTTCCGGGTTCTGAAGCAGCCCTGCGGGGCAGAAGTAGCCCGCACCCCTCCACATCATGTCATGCAGGATGGGAAGGCGCTGCGCTACCTCGCGATCTTCGCGGCTCTGAAGCGCGCCTCCGGCGGCGGCAAGATCTCCCAGGCTCGAAGGGATCTGTGTGAGCTCGCTCACGGACGGATTCGGGACATGGGTCATCTGGACGGGTTCGAGGTGAGGGACGACCGCGCTCCTACGCACGACGACTTCCAGAACGCGCTCACGCCCGACGTCCTCTTCCGCCTCATGCAGGACGTCCTGACGGGCGACGGTCTCTGGGCCGCGAAGGATGTGGGAGCGTGGAACTCCTTCCTCGATCCTGCCGTGACGCGGCTCCGCAAGGTACACAAGTTGTCGGACGATGAGATCCTCAACGGCGTTCTCACCCCGCAGAGGGAGTACGTCATCAGCAAGGAGTACTTCTTCCGCTGGGTGGAGGATCGGTTGCCGAAGGTTCTGTACACCACTCTGGAACAGAGGTGGGCGGCATACTAAGTGGCAAACGCAAAGTTCCGTGCTCGTCCTACTCGGCGACCCAAGAAGAAGATGCGTTAACCGTATACTTCGTTCATTCTCTCGTTAAATCCTCCTCATGCCACCAGCGTCAAGCTTTCCTCCAAAAGCCACCTCGGTGGTCTTATTTATTCTGATGGATTTTTTCGTAACGGCTGCGCCACGTGGACAGCAAACAAAAAAACAACAGCGTATATGCTGCTGTCTTTACGTGGTGCGCCCTAAGGGAATCGAACCCCTATAACCGGTTCCGAAGACCGGGACTTTATCCGTTAAGCTAAGGGCGCAAGCTGAGGCGATTACGCCTCTTGTTTAACCTCGGTGCGAATGATCTCACGGGTTTGGCGTGTGCGCCAGCTCTTTGCATCGAGTCCCGCCTCTGCTGCCGCGAGCTGCGCTTCTTGTTTTGAGGTGCCTCGTCCAACGGCGACGAGATCCTTATCAAGAAAAATCCCTACCGTAAATTCTTTTTGATGATCAGGACCCGTCTCTTCCAAGACCTTATAGGTCGGTGTCACACCGAGTAACTCCTGCGCTGTCTCTTGGAATTTACTCTTCGCATCTACGTACAGTTCAAGTTCCAAAATCTTGGGCAAATGACTCAAGATGTGACGATGAATGAAGGTATCTGCTGCCTTTACACCGCCATCCAAGTAGATTGAGCCGATAATCGCTTCGATGGCATTTGCCATGATGTACATGCGCGCTTTCGTATCTTTATCGCGCGCCTCACCACGAGAAAGAAGAAGATATTCTTCAAAGTCCAAATCCTTGGCAATCGCTGCCAACGTCTTTGCATTCACAAGCGCCGCTCGCCAGTTAGTAAGGTCACCTTCTGGGTTAGCAAAATGTTTGTATAAATGTTCCGTGACACTTAGTTCCAGGACAGCATCCCCTAAAAACTCCAACCGTTCGTTATGGGTCAAGGGAAAATCACTGTGTTCATTCAGGTACGACCGGTGGGTAAGAGCCTGCAGGAGGAGCGATTGGTCACGAAAGGTGTGGCCCAAGCGTTCTTCCAGCGGGCGGAAATCCGGCATGGTAAGTTCCATAGGGTTGTTATTGAGAAGTAGCGGTAGCAGGTTCCTTGTCTTTTGCAGGGGATTGGTCTGAGGGTTTCGCCACGCCCTGGGATAATTGGTTGCGGTACACCGCTCCTAAAACTCCGTTAACAAATTTCCCGCTCGATTCACCGCCAAAGGTTTTTGCCAGCTCAATGGCTTCATTGATGGCAACTTTGCTAGGAATTTCAAAATTAAAAAGGAGTTCGAATGTCCCAATCCGCAATACGTTGCGATCTACGGTGGTGATTTTTTCCAAAGGCCAATCCGGAGCAAACGTTCGGATGGTTTGATCAATCTGCTCTTGGTGCTCAAGAATACCTTGCGTAATCATCTCCGCAAAAGCCTTTTCATCCAATTCCGGAGCAAATTCCTGAAGATTGCGAGCTAAAATGGCGGGAAGGTCACGTCCGTCGCCATAAAAATCCCATTCATACAGGGATTGCATGACGATAGCCCGAGCAAGATGACGGTTTGACATAGGAAGAAAAAGAGCGAAAGAAACGCACGAATCGGGTGGAGTTGGGGTCAAAAACGCAAAGAACTAGTTCTTTGCGTTTTTATGGTCGCTGTGATCATGACCAGCGTGATCATGATCGTGGGCAGCAGCGGGAGCTTTAGCCTTAGGTTTTGTTTTGTCCAACATTTTTTGCACCTTGCGTTCAAGGCCTTTACGATGGATCGTAATACCACGATATTCCGTGGCACCCGGAGCGACACGATGAGACAAATGCGTATTTCCTGCCTTATCTTTGGCGATTGGAGGAGGGACTAACGCAAAATGAGACGCGCGACGGCGTTTGTGGGAAGAGGTTCGGCGGTGGCCAGTAAGACCCATATCGACAAAAAAGAGGCGAATGAAATGACAAGCTTTCCCCTAGACTACCAGAAAGCAAGGGATTTTGCAAGAGAACAGACGGCTCGGTCTTGTCAAGATAGACAAAAAGAGGTACGATCAGACAAATCCTATGCAAAAAACTCTCGTTCTCATCAAACCCGACGGCGTACAGCGCGGCTTGGTCGGTCAAATCATCGGACGTTTTGAAACTGTTGGCTTGAAATTAGTGGCCATGAAGATGGTCCACCCATCCCGCGAAGATGTGGATAAGCACTACGCCTTAACCGAAGAATGGATGCAGGCTGTCTACAGCAAGGCCAAAGCGAAGTACGAAGCAAATAACCAAGCCTTCCCATTTCCAGACCATATTGCGTATGGCACCGAAATCAAGAATGGCTTAGTCGATTTTCTTAAATCCTCCCCGATCGTCGCGATGGTCTTAGAGGGTGAACAGGCTGTGCCACTCGTACGCAAGATCGTCGGTTCCACGGAACCTGCCTCCTCTGCTCCTGGCACTATCCGCGGCGACTTCTCGCACGACACATACGCGCTCTCCAACAGCCAAAACCGTCCTCTTCGCAATTTGATTCACGCTTCCGGCACAGAAGATGAAGCAAACCAAGAAATCGCTGTGTGGTTTACAGACACGGAGCTCTACAAGTACGAACACGTGAACGATCGCGTCCAGTACGATCCAAAGTGGTTCATGTCATAAAGCGTGGAATAAGTTTGAGAGACAGGGATATCCCTGTCTCTTTGTTTATCAGGTGACGCATGGCATACTACTGCTATGCGCGCTTGGCTTAAACGTACTTTAAAAATGCTAGGTCCCGGGTTTATCACGGGAGCGGCCGACGACGACCCGGCCGGAATCGTCACCTACACGCAAGCGGGGATCACGCTTGGGTATCACGCCTTATGGACGGCGCTTTTTAGTATCCCGTTCATGATCACGATCCAGGATATGTGTGGTCGGATCGGGATCGTAACTGGACGTGGCTTAGCCGCTAACATGCGCCGACGCTTTGCTTATCCCGTTGTAATCGCCCTCGTCGCCCTACTCTTTGCGGCCAACACCCTCAATATCGGAGCGGATTTAGGCATGATGGCTGCCGCGCTTGAGCTGGTTATCCCATTGCCTTTTTCCTTATTGGTCGTGTGTCTCACGCTCCTCACGATCAGTTTACAAATATTCACGTCCTACGCGGTCTACGCCAAGTACCTTAAATGGTTGACGCTCTCATTAGTGGCCTATATCGTGGTGGCTTTTTTGGTCAACGATGTGGATTGGTGGCAGGCCTTAAAAGGAACATTCGTCCCATCGCATGTTTTGAGTCAGGATTCACTCATGATCTTGGTTGCGGTCTTGGGGACGACAATTTCTCCTTACCTATTTTTTTGGCAAGCAAGCGAGGAAGTTGAAGAGCAGTGGGGAGGCAAAGGGAGGCCAACGAAGCTTTCGACGCGTTTGCGAGCCAGTATGGTGGCGCGCTTAGCCGCCATGCGAAGTGACGTAGGGTTAGGAATGGTGTTCTCCAATATCGTGGCCTGGTTCATTATGCTTTTGGCCGCCTCCAAATTGCGAGAGCATGGTTTTACGACGATTACATCGGCCGAGCAGGTAGCGGTCGCTCTTGAGCCACTCGCAGGAAAATTCGCCTCCCTCTTATTTGCCCTCGCAACCTTGGGAACGGGGTTGCTGACGGTTCCTGTGCTGTCTGCTTCCGCCGCCTACGCGATCTGTGAAGTCCTAGATATTCCGGAAGGGTTATCAAAAAAATGGTACCAAGCTCAAGCTTTTTACGGCCTCATCATCGTGTCGACCTTATTAGGGTTAGCCGGAAATTTTCTTGGGATAAATCCTGTTCGTGCGCTTATCTATTCAGCCATTACCAATGCCTTGGTGGCGCCATTTATTCTGGTTGCCGTGGTCCGTCTCGCAAGTGATAAGAAGTTGATGGGAAAGCAGGTAAGTACCCCGCGTATCCATTTTGTGGGTTGGTTGACGGTCGCTCTCATGACCGCTGCTCCGCTGCTGTGGGCGTATACCGTCTGGAGAGGGGCATAAATATGGCTAAATATCGAGGGGTTGACGCAAACAGTCTTTTTCGCTAAGCTTCGGGCGTTGTTGTAAAAGGCGATTAAGACGAGTGCTTCGTATGCCGGCGTAGCTCAGTTGGCAGAGCAACGGTTTTGTAAACCGTAGGTCGTCGGTTCGACTCCGTCCGCCGGCTCCATCAAATTTTCCATCCCCCGATATGTCCCAGGATAACCTGATCAAAATGCAATGTACGCAGTGTGGTAAGACCAATTACCATTCTCGCAAGAATAAGAAGACCATTAAGGCCCGTTTAGAGCTGAAAAAGTTCTGCAAAACCTGTAAAGGTAGAATTGGTCATAAAGAAAGCAAATAAGAGTTTAGAACGATATCAAAACGCCCCACGAGGCGTTTTGTGGTTTTTGGGGTACAATTCCGTTCATGCTTGCTTCTTTTTTTGCTCGTTTCCGAGGACAGACACAAATCTGGCTCACGATCCTGCTCGTGAATGCCTGTCTTATGACCGTGGAGTTGGTCGCGAGCCGCCTGCTTGCGCCCTATATAGGCGTATCTCTCTTGGCCTGGGCAAGCGTCATTGGAATCGTATTTGTTTCGATGGCGATCGGATATCGATTGGGAGGATTTCTCGCCGACCACGCCCCCTCTCGTCATTGGGGAGGGGAGTTGCTAGTGGCGGGAGGCGTGTTAGTGGCTTGCATGTACCCGCTCGCAAAGTGGATCGGTTCGCCTCTTCTGGAATCTTCGCTGCCATTAGGAGCTATCGCGGTGATACTGAGTGCAGCGGTGCTCTCCTTGCCAAGCATGATCCTCGCTGCCATCTATCCATGTTTTGTGAAGCAAGCCGTGTCTTCACCCGGACAAACAGGGGAGATGGTCGGTGGGTTAAATGCGGCTTCCGCTTTAGGAAGTATTATCGGAACATTTAGCACGGGCTTTATTTGGGTGATGTGGAGCTCGACGCCGATTATTTTATGGAGTGTCGCGGGAGTATTAGGAGGAGTGGGAGTGCTCTCGATGCTACAAACCAGGAAGAGCGTTCCTCATTTGGCAGAGGTGATAAAGGAATCCCCACCTGCCGAGTCGATCTCTCTCACTACGCAAGAAAAAATATCCGTTTTCCAACGATCTTTGTTGGCGTTTGCGAGTGGCTTCGCGCTCTTATCTCTTGAGGTTGTCATGAGTCGAGTCTTGGCGCCCTATATCGGTGTATCTATTTATACGTGGACCGGGAGTATTGGTATTATATTATTAGGCATCATCGCCGGAAATATCTTGGGAGGAATATTGGCGGATCAGCGTTCTTCAAAGCAGTTGCTAGGAAAATCGTTCATTTGGTCAGGAGTTGCGATTCTGTTCGCGATCTACATGGTGATTATCACCGGTCCGCTTTTTGCTTCTATTACGCTACCGTTAATCTTACGCACGGTCCTCTTCACGACCCTCGCGTTTTTACCAGCGGCAATCGCCCTTTCCACAATCTCGCCTCAACTAATGCGTATCCAAATCGATAGTCTGACGGGGTTAGGAATGCGATCAGGATCACTCGCAGCCTGGAATACGCTCGGAGGATTGGTTGGGGCGATAGGGACGGGGTTTGTATTTGTTTCATGGGTTGGAACGCGTGGGTTTCTGGTGGGTTTAGTGCTCGTCTGTCTCGGGGCTGGTCTATGGGTCTCTCGCTCTGTACGAGCGATCCGTCCCCGCGTCCTCCTTATGTTAGTTGCAGGATTAGGCGTGTTATTCCTCGCTCCAGCCGCCTGTTTAAAAGAAACACAGTACTATTGCGTCCAGCTTATTAAAGACGCAAATTTTTCTGACCAGAATCGCGCCTATAGTTTACGTCTCGACCATCTCGTCCATTCCTATGTTCAAATCGGCCATCCTGAAGCGTTAGGATACGGATATGAACAAGTCTATGCGCACTTGATCGCCAATAAATACACCCAAGAAACGATCTTCTCCTCGCTGTTCATTGGCGGAGGAGGTTATGTACTGCCACGCTATCTCACCGCCTTCTATCCCAACTCGCATAGCACTGTGTCAGAGATCGACCCGGGGGTGACAGAGGTGAATACGACGCACTTAGGTCTGCCCGCCAACACGCCGATCGAAACGCAAAACCTCGATGCGCGTATGTATTTATCGCGTCTTCCGTCAGAGAAAAAATTCGACCTTATATTTGGAGACGCCTTCAATGATTTTAGTGTCCCATACCATCTTACAACCCTTGAGTTCCATCAACTTCTCAAGAAACACATGTCTCAAGACGGCGTCTATGCGCTCAATATTATTGATGATCCGCGCTACGGCCAATTCCTCTCCGCCATGCTCCGCACCCTCAAAGAAGTTTGGGGACATGTCTATGTCGCCCCAGGCGCTCCCGAGTTCGCGAAAGGCAGAAATACAATCGTGCTCATCGCGAGCGATAAGGCAATCGATCCGAGTACTTGGCAGACCACGTTTTCGCCATCTGCGCGTGAAACCGCCATGTCCGCAGAAGAATATACGCGTCTCACGCAGCTACTTCCTCAGGCGATCATCGAAGCCTTTTTACGCGGTCACGAAGTTCCTGTATTAACAGATGCATTCGTCCCTACGGATCGATACCTTGCCCCTGTATTTGCGGATGCGTATTAATGGCGAGAGATTATTGCTCTTGTAGCGCCTAAAGGCTACTCTGCGCATAACTATGCTCACCGCGACTGATTTTTACCGCTATCTGCAATGTCCGCACTGGCCCTATTGGGAGCGCTTTGGCGATCCCGCAGAGCGTCGCCCTCTCACTGAATTTGAGGAGCAGCGTCTTGCCGATGGCCTCGATCATGAAGAGCAAGTCGTTCGTACCCAATACGGAGCATTTGAATCAGTAGCGACGACTTCTCCTGCCGACGGGGCGGCGAAGACCTTGGAGTTAATGCGTGCGGGAGTTCCAACGATCTACCAAGGCTGGTTGGTAAATGGGGAGTGGCAGGGTAGACCCGATATTCTTGAGCGTCATGAAGGCGAGAGCGCCCTAGGGAATTGGTATTACGTACCGGTAGATGTAAAGCGCGCACATGAACTCAAAAAAGAACACGTCTTTCAATTATTATTTTATAGCGTCCTGCTCGATAACATCCAAAAACGCTTTCCAGCTCATCCGGCTATCATCAATAGCGATGGCGAGCGCCTAGAAGCGAATCCAGATCAATATCTGGCCGAATTCAAAGAAGCTACGATCAAATTAGAGCGGATTATTGGCGGTGAACGTCCAGAGCCTGTGTATCGGAAAACCTGTGAAGATACATCCCCCTGGGGCAAAGCGTGTTTTCGTTTAGCGAAAGAACACGATGATATCGCGCTTCTGTTTAATGTCGACATGAACAAGCTTGGATTTTTGCGCGAGCAAGGAATTCGTACGATTTACGACGCCGCCGACATGGATCCAGAGTCTTTCGCGGGACAAGCTCCAGGGATGACACTGCGTGCCCTCCAATCCATCCAGCGTCAGGCACGTTCCTTGGTCGATCGTTGCGTCATTATCAAAAAGCCTTGGACGCATATCACTTCCGGTCTCGAAATTCATTTTGATATCGAGAGTCATCCCATGACAGATACCGACTATCTGTATGGATTTTGGATTAAGGATCAGGCAGGGGAGCGGTATCAATCATTCACGGCGGAACGTCCAGAAGATGAGGGAAAGATGTGGAAAGAGTTTCTGGATTGGCTTCCGACGTTACCGGAAGAGTATACGATTTATCACTACGCCAATTACGAAGCGACGCGCTTAGAGATTTTGGGCAAGCGCTACGGAGATACGGACAATCCGTCATTGCAACGATTCCAATCGCGTTTAGTGGATTTGAAAGAAGCGGCCCGTGAGTGCGCTGTTTATCCGTTATATTTCTATAGCTTAAAAAACATCTGTAAATTTCTTGGATTTTCATGGACAAGCGAAGTCCAAAATGGCCGCGCCTCCATTACGGCCTACGAGTCCTGGTTATCGACACAAGATCACGCCATTCTGGAAGATATTGTGTGCTATAACCGTGATGATGTGCGCGCCACGGCACATCTCTTGCATTGGTTGAATACCTACGCTCGCCAAGAGGCGGTCTATCCCGAACCCTACCCTTGGGAAGCCAGCTCATGATAGGCTGGAGCAGTATGAAGCGTTTTCTCTTGCTCGCCTGTCTATGTTTGGGACTCAGTGGTTTTTCTGCAGTAGCCGTCCAGGCCCAAGGCTCAGACTCCATTGATGGGTCTACGGTCGTGACCCAAGATGGGGTCGAAGGCAGTTATGAGCGTGGGATTATTGAATCCCTATCCCTCCGCGATCAGAAAACTACGTCCACCGGCCAACAAGTAGAGGTTTACCGAGTGCGTTTTTTATCCGGTCCCTCACAGGGTAAAATAGAAGAAATTTCTTCGGATGTCGGCTCTAATCCCTACCAACTCCATCCCGAGATAGGGGATAAGGTGGTGGTATTCGTCCAACCCGGAAATAATGGTGGATCAAATTACTATTTAGAAGGATTCGACCGTCGTGCCGCGCTTATCACGTTAGGGATCTTGTTTGTATTAATGTTGGTTATCTTGTCTGGCTGGCAAGGATTGAAAGTGGCGCTCTCCATCCTGATCTCTATCGGCTTAATTGGATACGTGCTGATACCTTTATTTTTACGCGGCTTTAATCCTGTCCCAATCGCGATTCTCCTCTCCGGAGTCTTTACACTCATCTCAAGCGGGTTCGCAACCGGCTGGAATCGCAAAACGCTTGTCACCGCTGTTGGTACCATCGGAGGTTCTTTAATCGCATACGGTGTCTCGTGGTTATTCGCCGATTGGGCGCATCTCTCCGGTCTTTCTACCGAGGAGGACCGCTTATTCTTTGATAAGAATCCCTTATTGAATCCTCGCGGCCTCCTCTTCGCCGGTATCATCATCGCCTCCGCCGGTGTGGTCGAAGATGTGGCGGTCTCGATTGTCTCGGGCGTCGCCGAGGTTCGTCGCGCCAACCACCGCCTCTCGCTCAAAGAATTATTCCGCGCCGGCATGGTCATCGGAAACGACCATATGTCTGCCTTAGCGAATACGCTCGTCTACGCCTACGTTGGCGGCTCCTTGTCTACATTGCTCCTCTACAAACAATTCGGCGGCTCCTGGCTCAAATTCATCAACTTCGACTCCGTCGTCGACGAAATCATCCGCTCCCTCTCTGGTACCATCGGTTTGATTTTTACGGTTCCTATCACCGCCTTGTTGGCTGCATACGTGATGAAGCGACAGTCGCTGAATAGCTTAGAAGCCGAGAAGCCAAGTACACATATTCATCATCCTTCATAGACCTTGTCAGATAAAAGTAGGAGTTGTTAAATAGTCAATGCAAATACTATCCAATGCCGGGCTATAGCGCAGTTGGTAGCGCGCCAAGTTCGGGACTTGGAGGCCAGGAGTTCGAGTCTCCTTAGCCCGACAGTGGATAGAATCGAGTAATGTGAAAAGAGGTTGGTGGCTTGCTACGCGAGGGCGTTGAAGCGAGAGCTCGGAGCTTTAACGAGGTCGGGAGTTCGAGTCTCCCTAGCCCGACACGGACGTGAACATAGTAAAAAACACTCTGTTCCAGAGTGTTTTTTACTATGTAATAACTCGATAAATCTGTTGACAAAACCCTCTTTTTCTGCTATCTTGTTACGTTAGTTCGTTCTCTGTGAAAGGCTGAAATAAGCCATTTTTGCCTTCCACAGCACCGTGATCACGTCGATCATTGTGTCGTCCGACAACCCGCGGGACACTTGTCCCCAGCAGAAGGAATCCATCATGAAGCTCGCCACCGCCCTCGCCCTCCTGAGTCTCGCCGCAACCGCCTGCGCCACCACCTCCACCCCGGCCACCTCGTCGACCACGCCCGTGGGCGACTGGCGCCGCTGGAACAACACGCCGCCCGGGTACACCATGATCCTCCCCGCCATCTCCTTCGCGGAGCGCGGCGTCCGGGTGAACAACGACGAGCTGTGCCACGAGTCCCCCTTCCCGTCCGAGCCCGACAAGGTCGACATGGTGGTGCGCTTCACGGCGCCCATCAGCGGCGCCTACTCGGTGAACCCCATGTTCGTGGAGGGGAGCAACTTCGGCCACGCGCGACCCCGCGGCTCGCACTACGTGCGCGTCGACCGCGCCGCCACGTCGATCACCTGCCACTTCAACGTCCCCGCCGACACGGACATCAACGCGGTGCACATCTCGCGTCTACAGCTGTGGTGCCCGCTCGAGCCGACGGAGAGCCGGTCGTGCCAGTACAGCGAGATCCCGGTCGCCACGACCCCGGAGGTCGAGATCGGCGGCCACGCGATCCAGAACGGCGCGACGCACTCCTTCTACGGCGCCTACCTCGTCCTCCTCCAGCCCAACAACCCCTAGCAAAGCCCCGCGGCACGTGACGCGCCCTCCGGCTCTGCTCCTCTCCCCCTCCCGCAACGCGAATCCGCCTGCGGGATTCATGTTTTTAATGAAACTTTTCATTAACGGAAAAAATAGTAAATGTGATAAACTGAAATAACTATGAATAAAAGCAAAACTATAAGTGCTATTATCGGAGCGGTTTTATTTCTTGTTGGGTATTACCTATCAGGATTTTCATATAGCGTACCTAGTATCCGTCAAACGATACAATATGCTCTGGGGGGAACCATCATAAGCCAGCTCATTATTCCCTTGCAGGCCTTGATCCCTGCACTCCTTCTTTTGGGAGGCTTAGGAGTGATTTTACAGCTCTTCATACGCTCAAGGCGGATCGTGTTAGGTGTGCTTGTAGCTTGTGGGATTATGTTGGTCACATTTCCTTTACAGTTGCCAATTGGATATATCATGTTTAAATCAACTCGTTATATATTTATTCCGGTACTTGCCTTTTTCCTTTGGGTCATTCTTCGAATGAATGAAGGAGTTCTTAAAAAGAGTGAAGGTATTTCATAAGCTGTAAAAAGAAAAACACTCCGATTTAGTCGGAGTGTTTTTCTTTTTACGAAACCGTCATCACAATCTTCTCTTTCTTCACATCAATCTTCACGGATTCACCTTCTTTAATCTCATGCTTAATCATCTTAAGTGCCAATTCATCCAAGATCAGATCCTGGATCGCGCGCTTCAAAGGTCGAGCCCCGAAGGAAGGGTCATAGCCCTTATCCGCCACCAGTTCTCGCGCCTTATCGGTAAACGTCAGGTTAATGCGCTTTTGTTGCAAGCGTTTCACGACCGAAGCGATCTGCAGATCAACGATCTTAGCAAGATCTTCTTTGATGAGCGCTTGGAACATGACGATTTCATCAACACGGTTCAAGAATTCTGGACGGAAGTGGTCGCGTAATAATTCCATGACTTTGCCGCGGATATTTTCTTCCTGTTTATCCGAGGTTTTCGCGTCTTCATGCACAAAGCCAATCTCGCCACGGCGCTTGCCCCAATCCAGGATCATATCTGATCCAATATTTGAGGTCATGATAATAATCGTGTTCTTGAAGTTTACCTGTCGGCCTTTGCCGTCGGTTAAGCGCCCATCATCAAGGACTTGTAACAAGAGATGAAACACATCTGGATGCGCTTTCTCAACTTCATCCAAGAGGATGACCGCATATGGTCGACGACGGATCTTCTCGGTGAGCTGTCCACCTTCATCATATCCCACGTAGCCAGGAGGGGAGCCGATCATGCGAGAGACAGAATGCTTCTCCATGTATTCCGACATATCGACACGAATCATCGCATCTTCATCATCAAACATGGTCGTCGCAAGGGCTTTCGCCAACTCCGTTTTCCCCACACCCGTGGGTCCAAGAAACAGGAAGGACCCAATCGGACGCTTCTCTTCACTAATCCCTGCACGTGAACGACGTAAGGCGTTTGAAACCGCTTCTACCGCCTCATGTTGGCCGATCACGCGCTTATGTAGCTCATCCTCTAAGGTTGCCAAGCGAGAAGCTTCCGATTGCAACATGCGTTGCACCGGAATCCCCGTCCAACGAGCCACGACGGTTGCAATATCCTCTTCCGTCACAGCGTCCTTCAAAAGACCGCGTTGTCCCTGAAGTTCTTTGAGTTTTTGTTGGGTTTCTTTATGGTGTTTCTCTCGTTCCGGCAAACGTCCATAGCGAATCTCCGAAGCTTTTTCCAAATCCCCACGGCGCTCCGCAATATCCGCCTCATTCTTCAAACGCTCCGTCTCTTTCTTGTCTTCCTGGATCGCGGTAATCAATTCCTTTTCCGCTTTCCAAGACAGTTCCAATTGATTCGATGTTTCACGCACCTCGCTAATATGCTTTTCTAAGACCTGAAGTCGTTCTTTTGATTCTGCATCTTCTTCCTTCGTAAGCGCGCGCTTTTCAATCTCCGACTTCATCAAATCACGCTTAAGCTTATCCAATTCTTCCGGCAAGGAATCAATTTGCATACGGAGCGCGGAAGCCGCTTCATCAATCAAATCCACGGCCTTATCTGGCAAGAAGCGATCGCTAATATAGCGCGTCGATAATTTCACCGCCGACACAATGGCGCTATCCGTAATACGCACCCCGCTATGCAATTCATATTTGTCTTTAATCCCACGCAAGATCGCGATCGTATCATCTTCCGATGGTTCGTTGACATGCACGGGCTGGAAGCGGCGTGCTAAGGCCGCATCTTTCTCAATATATTTTTGATATTCCTGGAGCGTCGTCGCACCTACGGCACGCAGCTCACCACGTGCTAAGGCAGGCTTAAGCATGTTCGACGCATCCAATGAGCCACTGTCACCCGAAGTTCCTGCTCCTACCAGGGTATGTAATTCATCGATAAACAAGATGACTTTTCCCGAAGATTTTTCAACATCGCGGATTACGGCTTTAAGACGTTCCTCAAATTCCCCGCGAAACTTTGTGCCAGCCACCAACGATCCAATATCTAAAGAGATGACTTCTTTATCTTGTAGTGATTCAGGCACATCACCCGCCACAATCCGTTGCGCGAGTCCTTCCACGATAGCCGTTTTCCCTGTCCCAGCTTCTCCGATGAGGACTGGATTATTCTTCGTGCGACGTAACAAAATCTGCATCACGCGTCGAATCTCATCATCACGCCCAACCACAGGATCAAGTTTCTCCTGTCGAGCGAGCGCGGTCAGATTTTTCGCATATTTTTCCAAGGCTTGATACGCACTCTCCGGTTCAGGATTGTTGACGTTCACATTCCCACGCACATCTTTCAATGCAGAGAATAACGCTTCCATGTTCACACCGTTCTGTGTCAAAAGATTTCCAATCTCAGACTGGCCTTCTGCTAGGGCGAGCAAAAGGTGTTCCGTCGAGATGTACTCATCTTTAAATTGCTTCGCGATCCGATCCGCATTCTGCAAGGCTTTTGCCATTTCAGGCGAGATGTAGAGTTGCCCAATCCCACCGGTCGAATGTGTGCGAGGGAGTCGGTCTAAGGCCGCTTGGGTCTGTGTCCGTAAGGCGACGACGGGGACGGCGAGCTTGTTAAACAAGGCGGGGACAACCCCGTCTTCTTGGCTCAAGAGGGCATAAAACAAGTGGAGCGGCTCAAGTGAAGCTTGTCCGTTTTGTAGGGCGAGTTGTTGCGCCATCGCCAAGGCTTCCTGGCTTTTTGTGGTGAAATTTTGGGGTAACATAGAAGTAGATGAATTAGCACTCGAAGTGCTTGACTGCTAAAATGAGTATATAAACCTCCGCCAAGAACGTCAAGGCGTATCCAGCTCCCTAAAGAAACATCCTACGAATCCAAGCCGCC
>CAZIQG010000007.1:0-24104 GCA_964541725.1 uncultured Gammaproteobacteria bacterium | reverse complement strand
AAACACAGATCACTCAAGCCTAAAAGAATTCCAATCACTTCTTGAAACCCACCCGTTCCGCCTCTCCTACAGCGCTCTCAAAGACGAACAAGATCCAAACAAAATCCCTATTCTCTCAAAGATGCAAATAGAGAATGTCTTTCTCGTTCCCAAAATACCTCTCACGGATCCAATCGCTCTCGCCAAGACCCTCTCTAAAACTCTGATCACTTCCAAAACCCACATCCTCATCCCAGGCCAAGTGTTTGACCTCACCGGCACCCGCCACGGCCGCGGAAACGGCTGGTACGACCGTTTTCTCGCCCACCTTGCCAAGGATGTACCCCGCATAGGAATTGTGCCCGAAGGCCGCCTGTCAACAGAACTTCTCATCCGGCAAACCTGGGACGAACCCATGGATTGGCTCCTCTATCAAACCCCCAAAACTTGGCTCATGCACAAGACCAATGCACGTACCCATTGAGCCCTTGTCAAAAGCTCAAAATTCCGTATAATAGCAGCGCTTCACATCCATGGTGGCTATGGTGAAGAGGTTATCACAGCGGGTTGTGGTCCCGTTATCACCGGTTCGATTCCGGTTAGCCACCCCACCCCACGTCGCTTTAGCGAAGCTAGAGCTATGTGGGGTGCCCCCCAAAGTCCCCGCCGCCGAAGGCTAAGGGGACGACGGGGGGCTTTTTAATAAGTGCGAAGCAACGACACCATATCCAGGAGAGGAGAATTGACGAGGCTTCAAAAATATGGAACGGAGTATGTATGTACTACGCATACATTATCCAAAGTCTGCAAACCAATAGCTTTTATTTTGGTTCAACGACAAACATTGAAGAACGCTTAAAAGAACATAATGGCAGCAGCTGTTTCACGACCCGCCGGTCACTCCCATGGAAACTTGTTTGGTTTGGAGCATTTACGAGCGAGGAAAAAGCTAGAAATTTCGAAAAATATCTCAAAAGCGGATCAGGGTATGCTTTTTCTAGAAAAAGACTGCTTTAACTCAGGCGACAAAGATAAACCTGGAAACGCATTGATTCTTGTTATAGGCTTATGTTATGTATACAGATGCAAAACAATTCCTCAATGGTATAGTTCATGTCCGAATGGATCGCCAACTCGGCTCAATGCATCCAAAGCACGGATATGTTTATCCAGTGAACTACGGTTTTGTGCCTGAAACACAGTCTCCAGACGGCGGGGAGCTTGACGCTTATGTTCTCGGTGTCGATACTCCGCTTGAAGAGTTTTCAGGCCGTTGTATTGCCATCGTCCATCGTTTAGACGACGATGACGACAAGCTGATCATCGTGCCAGATGAACAGCACATGTCTGACGAGGAAATTCGTCGAGCAGTTCACTTTCAAGAACAGTTTTTTCAGTCAGAGATTATACGGAATAAATAAGCGACACTCACCCCTGTAGCGAGTAGTCAGGGATGCATGAACACGGTGGCAGATTCGCTATAGCAGTGCGGACAACCTCGACAATGTGACCCCATCGAGAATAGACCTTCGCAACTGCGAGGGTTTTCTCGTTTATGGAGTCACTCTTGAGAAACCCGACCGCCCCTACAACGATCCCCTCCCTCCAACAACCCCTGGCATCCGTTGATGCGTGTGCTTTATGCACGCTAAGGTCGATCCGTGCGCGGAATGACGACCCATGTCAGGAACAGAACGAACTGCATCCAGAACATCAGTGCATTTATCCCCGCTGTAGATGGACTCGTCCATCCGGCTGCGAGATAGAAGTTCACATTCATAAACACACCCGCTGCCAGAGCCGCTATTCCTATGAGTCGCGCAAGGGTTTTGGTAGAACGTTGTTTGCTGAAGATGTACAAAACAAGAGCCACGAATAATCCAATTCCTGCAAGGAATTCACCCCATTGCACAAGCATACCGAACGTTACCGGATAGCTTTTTGCGATACGCAACACTGAACCAACATACCAATCGTGAGGATTGCCATTCTCAAAACGACTAAGTGTTTTTCCTATCGTTGACACAAACTGCTCTGCATGAATTTTTTCTAAACCTGCGAAAATCCACTGGAAGGCAAGTACAGTCTGTAAAGAAAAGGGGGCAAAATAAGGATGGCGGATGAGGGAAGATAACTTCATAGAGTTCATGTATTTAATCCGTTCTAAGACCGAACTTCGACCTGTAACAGCGGGTGTTTGCTCCGGATGCTGTTTGCGACAGACTCAAGATCGAGCGGTTCTGTTCGCGCTAAGGTTGGATTCAACGTTTTCCCATAACGAATCTCCTGCAGGGCATAACGCTCTCCTTCGCGCAGCTGTCCGGCAATCTCTTCCAGATCTTCTTTTCCATGGAAGCCTGAATAGATCGTGGTACGGAACTCATGAGGAACAGAAGAATCTTGGATCAGGCGAAACGTTTCCCGGCAGTTATCGATCACGTTCTTTTGGTTGATGCCGATGACTTCTGAATAGCGCTCCCATGTGTGCTTCAAATCCATCGCAAAGAAATCGACCAACCGTTCTTTGATGAGCCGTTCGATCATGCGTGGAGTGAGCCCGTTCGTGTCAAGCTTCACGAGCATCCCTAATCGCTTCACTTTTTTGATGAACTCCGGGAGATCCGGATGGACCGTAGGCTCTCCTCCCGTAATACACACCCCTTCCACGATATGTTTTCGCCGGTTGAGATGTGCAAGGACATCTTCCTCCTTGAGGATTTTGCTTGCATCAGGCGCTTGGGCGGGAATCAATTCGGGATTATGGCAATAGACGCAGCGGAACGGGCAGCCTTGCGTAAAGACGATGGAACAAATGATCCCCGGATAATCGAGCAGGCTGAGGGGTTGGAAGCCGGAAAGAATCATACGGTTTGGCAAGCTAATTCTGGTTCTTGCTCAATAACGTTCTGCGTTTGCGCTTGAACGACGTACTCTTTTCGTTCTTTGTATTCGCTCTTCTTCCCCTTGTTCCATTGATCGACCGGACGGAAGTACCCCACGATTCGTGACCAGATTTCGCAGGTTGACTCGCAGGTCGGACAAGTTTGGATCTCTCCTGTCAGATAGCCGTGCTTCGGACAGATACTGAAGGTTGGAGTGATCGTGAAGTATGGCAGATGGTATGACTCTGCGACTTTTTTGACGAAGCTCGCGCAGGTCTTCCAATCACGCACCCGTTCGCCCAAGAAGAGATGGAGCACGGTGCCGCCCGTGTATTTCGTCTGTAGAGCGTCCTGATGGTCGAGAGCGGAAAGCGGATCGTCCGTGTAGCCAACGGGGAGATGGGTTGAGTTGGTGTAGTACGGCGCATCCGGCGTCCCTGCTTGGATGATGCCGGGATAACGGGCTTGGTCCTCTTTGGCAAAGCGGTAGGTCACGCCTTCGGCGGGAGTTGCTTCGAGGTTGTAGAGGGTTCCTGTCTCATCTTGGTATTTGATCAGGCGGTCACGCATGAACTCAAGGACTTCATGAGCGAAGGCAGTTCCTTCCTCTGAGCCAAGGTTTACCCCTAACAGGTTCAAGCAGGCTTCGTTCATACCGTTCAACCCAATGGTCGAGAAGTGGTTGCGCAAGGAAGGAAGATAGCGCTTCGTATATGGGAGGAGGCCACGATCAATATTGTCTTGAACGACTTTCCGCTTAATCTCAAGGGATGTTTTAGCCGTGTCCATGAGCTTGCCGAGTCGTTCAAAGAAGTTGGTTTTCGTTTTGGCAAGATATGCAATGCGAGGAAGATTGATCGTGACAACGCCAACGCTGCCTGTCATTTCAGCCGAGCCGAACAAGCCTCCTCCACGCGCACGCAGGACACGTAAATCAAGCTGCAAGCGACAACACATACTGCGGACATCGCTCGGATTGAGGGATGAGTTCATGAAGTTCTGGAAATACGGAATGCCGTATTTTGATGTCATCTCAAACAAAAGCTTGGCATTTTCGGTATCCCATTTGAAATCTTTCGTAATGTTGTAGGTCGGGATCGGGAAGGTGAAGACGCGTCCCTTGCGGTCGCCTTTCGTCATGATTTCGATGAAAGCTTTGTTGATGAGGTCCATTTCCGGTTGGCAGTCAGCATAGGTAAACGGCTCTTCTTTTCCGGCAATGATCGGCCGCTTCTCTTTAAGGTCATCGGGAGCGACCCAATCAAGGGTGATGTTCGTAAACGGCGTCTGCATGCCCCAGCGGGAAGGAACGTTCAGATTGAAGACGAATTGCTGAACGCCTTGATAGATCTGTTCGTACGTAAGTTTATCGCGTTTGGCATAGGGTGCGAGCATCGTGTCGAATGAGGAGAAGGCCTGTGCTCCAGCCCATTCGTTTTGGAGCGTTCCTAAAAAGTTCACCATTTGCCCCAAGGCGGTTTCAAAGTGCTTTGGCGGATCGGATTCGACCTTGCCTGCAACGCCGTTGAAGCCTCCTTCGAGAAGCTGCCGCAAGCTCCAGCCCGCGCAATAGCCCGAGAACATACCGAGATCATGGAGGTGAAAATCTCCTTCTGTATGTGCTTCACGGACTTCCTTTGGATAGATGTAGTTAAGCCAATAGTTGGCGGTAATCTTGCCCGAGGTATTCAAAATCATGCCACCGAGCGAATAGCCTTGGTTCGCGTTCTCATTCACCCGCCAGTCAGATTGGTTAAGGTATTCGCTAATGGTTTTATCGACATCCACGACGACTTTGGCTGTTTCCCGGGCCTGCATGCGCTTTTCCCGATACACGATGTAGCTCTTGGCAGTTTTGAAGTAGCCGGAAGTCATGAGCGTAAACTCAACGATGTCTTGGAGTTCTTCGACGGAAAGTTCTTGGCGCGTTTTGGCTTGTTTCGTAATGAAAAGGAGGATGGTTTCGGTAAGGCGGCGGGCTTCCGTAGGACCGAGTTCTTCTGTCGTTTCTCCAGCTAAACGGATAGCGTTGTAAATACGTTCTTTGTCGAAAGAAGCCTTCCGGCCATCGCGCTTCAAAACCGTGGGGAGAGTAATGGATGATGTGGTCATATCAAGAAAAATGAACAAAATAAAAACTCACGGTCTGTGAGCTTCGGGAGCTTCTGTGGGTTCAAACGGAAATTATGTGGATTCTTTTTGGGAATCCCAGCTGACGCGGTTGGGGCATTTCTTAATCAAGCATAAAAGTTCGTTGAATTGAGTGGCTTGAATAACGTTTATCTCGTGGCAGTACTTGCATTTGACTTCAATGGAGCCCTCAACGAGCAATCCTTTGAAGAACAGCTTATGGCATGATTTGCATCGATACTCGGTTACGCAATTCGGCATACGCTGTCCTCATACGATAGCCTCCACGGAGACTCCGGTAAAGGGATGAGAAACAAGCCTTGTTTTTTGGTTATCCACAATATCTAGTGGTTGAAATAGAAATAGGGCACAATATGTAGTAGTGATGAAAAAAAGTTACGCCGTCAGTTTTGGTCGCTTTGTCCGTTTGATCGAATATCGGATGCTCCTAGAATAAAACTTCTCACTTCTCTTTTTATGTCGAACCTTTCGCTGAATGAAACGCGTACAAAGACACTCTATAAGATCGGCGACATGGCACCCGTACATGGGATGTACATGTGTGTTCCCTGCGGTTACGTGCAGGAATTTCAAGAAGGTGTGTTATTTACCACCTGCGAGCTTTGCTTGGCGGGAACGGATGAGGGGCCTGAAGGATACAAAGAAGCGGAAACGGAGTTTTGGGAGCTGATATCTTAAGTTTGCTGGCATTTAAGACGGTTTGACATATACCCCCTAGGGGGTATATTAGGTTCATATGCACCAAGACAACCACAAGCTCATTCGGCGGTTAAAGATCATCGAAGGCCAAGTCCGAGGCCTCCAAGAAATGATTGCGAAGGATGCCTATTGCATCGACGTCATCACCCAAACGTCGGCTGTGAAGCAGGCGCTTTCCAATATCGAAGACGTATTGCTCGAAAACCATCTTTCCCACTGTGCGCTCAACCAGATTAAGAGCGGTAATGAGAAGAAAGCTATCGGTGAGATTCTGAAGGTGTACCAACTAAAGCGTAAATAAAACGAACCATATGAAAGCTCTATGGCTGGGAGGATTAGGAGGGGCACTTATTATCTGTCTCATTGGTCTTGGTATTTATTATGCAAAGCAGACTGCGCCTGTGGCGGCTCCCGTGGTGTCTTCTGAGGGCGAGATTCGATCTGAAACCCCAATGGCAGAAGGAAAAGTGTACGTAGCCGTGGAGAATGAAGGCGTTATCGCGGTACTCAGTGAAAAAGAAAATACATTGCTAGCTCGTATATCGTTAGATAAAAAAGATGGATTGAAGCTTCAGCGATACACAGCTCATAACGTGCAGGTTTCGCCAGACGGAAGAAGTGTCTGGGTTACGGCAAACGCCATGGAGAGTTCTTCCGGGCACGGTGTACAGAAATCCGCTACCAACGTTGATGATGAGGTGGTCGTTATCGATCCTCGTACAAACGCGATCGTGAAACGGATTAGCATGGGGAATGACAACCATCTCTCCCATGTCGTTCTTTCTCCTGATGGGAAGTTTGCATACGTTGCCTCGCAAGAGAAAAACATGGTTACAGAAATAGATACACAGACCTATGTCATCACAAGAACGTACTCCCTCCGCTCTGACAGCGGTCCTCACGGCCTGCGGCTTTCGCCCGACGGGCGTCTTGCCATTCTCGCCTTGCTTGAAGGAAAGGAAATGGGCATCCTCGATCTCCAAAGTGGAATGACGGAGTATGTCTCCCTTCCGGGAGCGGCCGTCCAAACGGCAGCGACACCGGATGGGAAATACGCGCTTGCGTCCGTTTATGATCCGGCTGGGATCGCCGTGTATGGCCTTGCTACCAAAGAGACCCGTTTCGTTCCTTTGCCGTCTGAGGCCAAAGGCCCAGTACAAATCTATGCGTCCGCAGATTCGCAGAAGGTTTATATTGCCGACCAAGGTGTGTATTTCGAAAAAGACGCTGGATCAACGGTCTATGAACTAAGTCTTCAAGAGATGAAGGTAACGCGGAGCATTCCAGTGGGCAAGGCTCCTCACGGAGTGGTTATTTCCGCCGATAATAGCCGTTTGTACGTTACCAATCTTGAAAGTGATGATGTCTCGGTGGTTGACCTCCAAAATGGAATAGAGATCGCGCGTATTCCTGTCGGCGACGCGCCTAACGGCATCAGTGTTTGGACAGGTTCTTCTTTAGGAAAAAATCCATAACTATATGCAAAAGATAACTACCCATGTGTCGGGGATGCACTGCGCTTCGTGTGTGGCCAGAATTGAAAAGACCATAGGCAAGCAAAGGGGCGTACAAGCCGTGTCGGTCAACTTTGCGACCGAAGAAGCCCGCATTATGCTCGATGCTTCGCAAACCGATGTCGGCACGCTTTCAAAAGCCATTGAACCGATGGGCTACCAGCTCCATGCAAAAGAACATGTCGTGGCTGAAGCGCACAGGGAGGGGCATGACCATGCAAGTGCGTCCGAGGCAGAGGTATCAATGCTGAAAAAGAAGGTCTTTATTTCGATACCGCTGGTCGTTTTCGCGGCCGTGGTGATGGGGTGGGATATTCTCGCGAAGTACGGAATCGTTCCCGAAATGTCGGAAACGCTCTACGAATTTTTTCATCATCTTTTGCCGATCTTTGCGACGTACATGCTGTTTGCGGTCGGCACGCCATACCTCCGCGGCCTCTGGATGTTCTTCCGCCGGGGCGTTGCTGATATGGACACGTTGGTAGGACTTGGAACGATGACAGCCTTCCTTTACAGCTTCGCGCTGGCCGCATTTGAAGTGCCTCTGGCTCCGTATCTGGACGTGAGCGCCACGTATTATGATGTAACTATTGTCGTTATTGGGCTCATCACGCTTGGGAAGTATTTTGAGGCCCGGGCAAAACAAAAGACGGGCAGTGCGATTAAAAAACTCATGGGTTTGCAGGTAAAAACGGCGGTCGTGCTTCGGAATGGGAAAGAAGAAACGCTCTCCATCGATCAGGTGCAGAAGGGCGACTTGTTACTGATAAAACCCGGTATGAAAATTCCGGTTGATGGGATTATCGCCGAAGGCACGTCGTTTCTTGATGAGGCGATGCTTACGGGCGAGCCACTGCCCGTTGAGAAGAAGGAGGGTGACAAGGTATCGGCAGGTACCATGAACACGACGGGCGCATTTAGCATGCAAGCAACGGGTGTAGGGTCTGAAACGTTGCTTGCCCGTATCATCGCGCTTGTCGCAGAGGCTCAGGGATCAAAGGCTCCCATTCAACGCTTGGCTGATAAAATCTCAAGCATTTTCGTACCTGCTGTGCTCGTTATCGCCGTGCTTGCGCTTATGGCTTGGCTCGTCATTGGAGGGCAGTACCTGCCGTTTTCTCAGGCAGTATCCTTTGGATTGGCGTCGTTTGTAGCGGTGCTTGTCATCGCTTGCCCCTGTGCGCTTGGCCTCGCCACGCCGACCGCGATCATCGTCGGGGTTGGAAAAGGGGCAAAGGAAGGCATCTTGATTAAAGATGCAGCCACGCTTGAGAAATTGCATAAGGTCGATACGGTGGTGGTTGATAAGACGGGGACGATTACCAAGGGAAAGCCAGAATTGGTCGGAATTGAGAACGTCTCAAAGGACCTTTCCGATGAAGAAGTCCTCTCGATTCTCGCTTCACTTGAAAGCAAATCCGAACACCCTATAGCCCATGCGATAACGGAGTATGCAAAAGAAAAGAAGATTGATCTACAATCAGTTCAGAACTTCGACAGCATCAAGGGCAAGGGACTGAAGGGAACCGTTGGGAAAAACGAGTACTTTGCAGGCAACGTGAAGTTAGTTGCGGATCTCAAGCTCTCGTTTGATCTCAAAGCCTTTGAGAAGGAAACGGCTCAAGGCGAAACTCCCGTTATTTTGGCGACGAAAGAAGAGGTTGCCGCCGTGGTGTTTGTGGCAGATGCGATCAAGCCAGAGGCCGTCCAAGCCGTAAAAGACCTTCATGCGCTTGGAATCAAGACCATCATGCTCACGGGAGATACGGCGAACACGGCCAAAACGATTGCGCAGCAAGTTGGCATTGATGAAGTTATCGCCGAGGTCCTGCCCGATGAGAAGTTGAACAAAATAAAAGAGCTGCAGAAACAAGGTCATTTGGTGGCAATGGCAGGAGACGGTGTGAATGATGCACCAGCTCTAGCACAAGCGGATGTGGGAATTGCCATGGGAACCGGAACCGATGTGGCTATAGAAACGGCTGGGATCACTCTTTTGCATGGCGACCTCTCAAAATTAGTCAAAGCCATTCGGCTCTCCAAGATCACGATGACGGGTATCAAACAGAACCTATTTTGGGCATTTATCTATAATATTATTGGTATTCCATTGGCAGCGGGTCTGTTCTTCCCATTTTTCGGCTGGCTCTTGAATCCGATCTTCGCGGGGCTCGCCATGGCTTTTTCAAGCGTGTCCGTTGTTGGCAATTCTTTACGTCTTAAGGCAAAGAACATCTAAATATGGGCCAAACCTATACCTTTCATGTCAACGGAATGCATTGCAATTCATGCGTCATTCTTACCGAAAGCGAGTTGAAAGATACGAAGGGAGTCTCGTATGCGAAAACATCACTCAAGGAGAAACGGGTTGAAGTGACAGGAGAGTTTGGAGACAAATCGGAAGAACAGGTCATGAACGAATTGAGCGATGTATTGAAGCCTCACGGGTATTCCCTTTCTCTGGAAAAGGAAGCTAAAATCATCCGTTGGTCCGAGTTCGCTTACGCCCTTCCCATTTCACTCCTTTTTGTCGCAGCCTTCATCCTTTTGCAGAAGCTTGGGATCGTGAATCTGGTAAATACGGCGGACGTCACCTACGGAACCGCATTTGTAGTAGGTCTCATCGCCTCCGTATCAACCTGTATGGCGGTGGTAGGCGGGATCGTTCTCTCCCTTTCCGCAAGTTATGCCAAAGAGGGTGACAAAGTACGACCGCAAGCTATGTTCCACGTTGGCCGTCTTGTGTCTTTCTTCATCTTGGGTGGAATTATTGGAGTTTTAGGATCAGTTTTCCAACTGGGAGCAACCGGAATGTTGGTACTCGGACTCATCGTGGCGCTTGTCCTCCTCATTCTTGGGATGAACCTTCTCGATGTTTTTCCGTGGATGAAGAAACTTCAACCAACGATACCTCAGGGTCTTGGAAGCCGCGTTCATGGACTAAAAAATGCGAACCACGTTCTCACGCCTCTCGTGGTTGGAATTGTGACGTTTTTTCTTCCTTGTGGCTTCACGCAATCCATGCAGATTTATACGCTTACAACCGGCAGTTTCCTGAAGGGCGGACTCACGATGTTTGCGTTTGCCTTGGGAACACTGCCTGTTCTTGCACTTCTTAGCTTTAGCTCGCTCAGTATCCATAAGAAGGCGCAGTCCGGCATCTTCTTCAAAACAGCGGGGCTCATCGTCATCTTCTTTGCTGTCTTCAACCTCATCAATACATTGGCAGGAGCTGGTATTATCAATCCTATCTTCAGCTTCTAATCCCTATAAGTTCTTTTTCTATGAACAAAGTCATTATCGCTTCCCTCGTGGTCATGGTTATGGCGGTTGGCGGGATCTTCATGTTGTTGCGGGGAGGCGGGTCTAATACGCCCGTAAGCTCTACTGGACAGACGAATGTTTCTGTTACTGACGGAAAACAAGTTATTGAAATCAAAGCCAAAGGTGGATATGCGCCTCGGGTGACGACGGCCAAGGCGAATATGCCCACGGTCATCAATATCCAAACAAACGGAACCTTTGACTGTTCGTCAGCGCTAACGGTTCCGGCTATTGGATTTCGTACCATGCTTCCATCCTCTGGAGTAACGCCGATTGAAATCCCTCCCCAGCAACCGGGAACGACAATCAAAGGGGTCTGTTCTATGGGAATGTATAACTTTGCAGTCAACTTCAACTAGCGAAGATTTGATGGAGTCAATAAATCAAAATCGCCCTTGTATAGGGATCGTGTTTCTTAAGTGAGTAGTGGTTAGACTTTTTGGCAGTTAGGAATATATGAACACGGTGTCATATTCGCTATAGCGGTGCGAACAACCTCGACGATGTGACCCCACATAAAAACCTTCCAAATATTGGAGGGTTTTTATGTTCAAGTTCATAATACAGAAATTTTTGTCATTTATTCCAATCTTGATACTGTAGATGCATGAAAAGCCACGTAATACTCATTACCGGGTTACCCGCTTCCGGAAAAACAACCATTGGGAAAGATTTAGCACAACGATTGGATATCCCTTTCATCTCAAAGGATGGGATAAAAGAATCATTATTTGATACATTGGGTTGGAAAGATCGAGAACGGTCAAAAAATATTGGCGTAGCATCCTACAGCGTGCTCTATTATTTTGTTGAAACGCTCTTAAAAGCAAACGCTTCATTTATCCTAGAGAGCAATTTCAAACCTGAATTTGATAATCCTCATTGGTCCGCTCTGAAAAACCAATATCACTTTGATGTTGTTCAAATTCTCTGTAAAACGGACGGAGAAGTTTTGTTTGATCGTTTCAAAAAACGGGCTGGATCAGCAGAAAGACATCCAGGTCACGTTGATGCTACGAATGATGCTGAATTCAAAGAGACTCTCCTTAAAGGCCACTGTGAACCACTAACAATGGAGGGGAACGTTATTGAAATCGATACAACGAATTGGAAAAAAATTGATATCGACGCACTAGCACAACGGCTGAAGACGGGACTAAATTAGCCTATGAAATTATTTGCCCTCTACTCAAAAGCCCATCTCATAGAGAAGCCCGCCTGGCACGACGCATTCTGTAAAAAATACAATCCCTCCTCGACCGGCTACCACGTTACCCTGAAACAACCTTGCTACCTAAAAGAAGAAGACGCCCCCAAGGTGAAAGCTCTACTCACAGACCCATTCAATTCCACGCCGGTTCCAAGTCATGAAATCGTTTTGAATTTTAACGATCTTGTCCTTGACGAGGGAGCAGGAGAGCGGAAAACCATCATGATAAACACCGAGCATCAGCCGTCGATCCATAAACTCCAAAAAGATATTCTAGAAGCCAGAGCAAACTTCTCACGAAATTTTTGTAAACAATGAATTCTTAGATATAGCGAAACCCACGTAGTCGTGGGTGGGAGGGAGGAGCTATGAGATGTCTGTTTATAGCAGCTGCTAGAGTAGCATGACGGGAGGCAGCGAAGCGTCAGTAGTTGAAGCAGCGCCAGCAGTTGTCGCGGCGCACAAGCGCCAGGTTCCTTGCCTCCACCCTATCAGCATACCCAGAGCCGCCGTTCCCCGTAGGGTGCAAGGGCATGTTCAGGGGCATGCTCGTGTTGAGGCACGTGAACCGCACGAGCTGGGCCCACGATTCTCTCGAGGAGGAGAACGCGCGACGGGTGCCGACGTTGGTCTGTCGCGGACTGATCACGTTTGAGTCCGGCTGCGGCCGAGAGAGCGCCACCTCCCCCAATGAGTACGTGTCCTCATCCCAGCGATAGAAGTAGAGACCCACCTCTTCGCCAGTGGTAAAGCTCGTCTGGTTCGGCCGATTGTAGTTGATGAAACGCCAAGGCGTGCTGCCCCACAGGGTAGAGCTGGCAGCCGCAGCGACGGTCTGGAGGTAGTGCCCGACATCCTCAGGGGTCGCCGTTCCCCAGAAGGAGTGCCGAACACTGATACTGGCGAACCACACGAACCGTTCCACATCCCAGGGAATAGCGGGGATATTGAACGGACCCGGAAGAATCGGATGCGGCGGGCTCGTCGCGGGAATGGAACTGGCCAACGAGGTGTTGACCACCTCGCCCACGAGCCTGTCACCGTTGTCGCCGCACCACCAGGAGTTCCTGATGGCAGCGACCACCTGCATGGGACTGTCGGGGCGCTGCTTCTCCGACGGCGGGAGCTGCACGGGCTCGGAGCCACCGAGGCAGCCCGAGAGACCGGCGGCGAGAAGAGCGAGGGCGAAAACGTACGCACGGATCGACATGGAGCCGGCATTGGAGTTAATCAAAAAAGAAGATGATGGAACTCTAGTCTACGAACCTGCGTTAGATGAAGACAAGATCTGGAATGCGCTGCTTTTCCTTTCAGGGATCGATTTAAAAGACACACCCTACACATATCTGCATAGCCTAGAGGACATAACATCATACCTAGACAATAATCTAGTGTAAGGGTAATCAATTGCTATATGGACGGCACAATCCGCAAACACATCTACCCCGGCTTAGCCGTGATCATCGTTAAAAAAGAACATCAACCCTCGGGTCTCGGCACGCAAGGAATTGTACAAGAAATCCTCACAAGCGCCCCCACCCATCCCCGCGGCATCAAAGTACGCCTTACAAGCGGGGAGGTTGGGCGTGTTCAATACATCGAAGGCACAGAGCTGGATGGATAATAGCTGTAACCCCTTGACAAGGAGAGCCATTTCATGGAACGGAGTATAGCTATGCGCAACCTTCTCAAACAATATTTCGGCTTCGAAAGCTTTCGTCCTCTGCAAGAAGAGGTCATCAATCATGTCATAGCAGGACGTGATGCGTGCGTCATCATGCCTACCGGGAGCGGTAAGTCCTTATGCTATCAACTTCCAGCTCTCGCCCTGAATGGTGTGACATTGGTCGTCTCCCCCCTCATCGCCCTCATGAAGGATCAGGTTGATGGATTACGTGCCAATGGTGTACATGCTGCGTCCATCAACAGCACCCTGCCACCCGCAGAAATCCAACGCATTCTAGAACAAGCTCGTCGTAACGAACTCCGTCTTTTATACCTCGCTCCCGAACGGCTCGCGAACCCCGCCTTTCGTCTTTTATTGCAGCGCCTCCCCATTCGTCTCATCACGGTTGATGAAGCCCACTGTATTTCTGAATGGGGCCATGATTTTCGTCCCGATTATCGCAATCTAGCCAACCTACGCGAGCTTTTTCCTAACATACCTTGGATCGCGCTGACCGCCACCGCTAACGAGCGCGTACGCCAAGACATCATCAATCAACTCCAATTAAAAAACGGCAGACTCTTTCTCTCCAGCTTCAATCGTCCCAATCTCACCTATCTCGTTCGTCCTAAACAAACCTGGATTAAAACTGCCATGCGCGCTTTAGATAGCGTACGTGGATCCTCTGCCATCATCTATTGCTTATCCCGTAAAGAAACAGAAAAAATCGCCCTTAAGCTCAATCAAAACGGCTACCAAGCCCTCCCCTATCATGCAGGCTTAGAAGATCGCATTCGACGCGAAACCCAAGAAAAATTCATTCGTGATGAATGCCCTATTATCGTTGCCACGATCGCCTTTGGTATGGGCATCGACAAACCGAATGTCCGTCTCGTTATCCATGCCGATCTCCCCCGCTCTGTCGAAGGCTACTACCAAGAAACAGGCCGCGCAGGCCGCGATGGACTCCCAAGTACGTGTCTCTTCTTTTTCAGCGCCGGTGATCGTTGGAAGCGCGAATACTTCATCCGGCAAATGCCAGATCCAGATGAACAAGTCCGTGCCCGTAAGCAGGTCGAGGACATGTTACGCTACGCCCAGACCACCCATTGCCGCCGCAAACATCTATTAGAATATTTTGGCGAGCATTGGTCCGATACCAACTGCCAGAACTGTGACCGCTGTCTAGGCGAACAAGCCGAAACCTACGCACCAAAAAATACCGAGGAAGGATACGATCTCGCTCTCTTCGAAGAACTGCGCGCCTTGCGCAAACGTCTCGCCGATAGCCGTGGCATCGCCGCCTATCTTATTTTTGGCGATCGGTCTCTGCGCGAAATGGCCAGCAGCTATCCTCAATCCCCCGCCTCCTTTCGACGCATATATGGCGTAGGCGCAGAAAAAGACAAAGCTTTTGGAGCCATCTTTTTACAAACCATCTCAACCTACGCCAAAACACATGGCGACAAGCCTGATACCACTACGCAAGCCATGGCTTCAATACGCACTCCAACATCCTTAGTAGAAGCAAGCGACACGCTCAGCGAAACAAAAAGCTACCTATCACAAAAGCACTCTGTACAAGAAATCGCTCGCCTACGCGGACTCGCAGAATCAACCATCGTACAACATCTAGAAAAGATCGCTTCCCATGAACAAATAAAAACAGATCACCTCTTCCCAGATATAGAACGTCTCACACGCATCAAAGACACATTCAAGGCGATCAATTCTTGGATGCTGACTCCAGCCCGTCAACGGCTCGGAGAAGAATACTCCTACGAAGAACTACGCCTCGCACGTCTCGTGCTGCAGCAACAAGCAAAACAACAATAAACGCTGAAATGGAAAAGGACCCTTTATCTTATCTCTTCGACAAAGCATCAAAGGCCTTCAAAACCTCTAACGGAACCGCAAACACCACCGTATTCGATTGATCAGAAGAAATATCATTAATCGAATTCAAGGTGCGTAGATGCAATGCACCCGGACTCGAAGACAAAATCTCAGCTGCACGACGCAAGTTTTCTGCCGCGGCAATTTCCCCCTCAGAATTAATAATGACCGCGCGACGCTCCCGTTCTGCTTCGGCCTGCTTCGCGATCGTGCGCTGCATGTCTTCTGGCAAGGAAATATCTTTGAGTTCTACCCCCTGTACTTCAATCCCCCAGCTCGCCGTATGTGTCGCAATCAATTCCTTGATGCGAGTAGACGCTTGATCACGTTCGGTTAATAAATCATCTAGGCTAAGCTCACCAACCACATTACGCATCGTTGTTTGCGCCAATTGCGAAGCGGCGTTCCATACATTCTCCACTTCAATAATCGAGCGACCGGCATCCACAATCCGATAATAAATAACTGCATTAATCTTGCAGGAAACATTGTCCTTCGTGATCGCATCCTGGTAGGGAACTTCAACCGCCTTCGTACGGATATCAACCTTCGTCATCGTCTGGATCACAGGCAGCACCAGTCTCCAACCAGGCTGAACGATCGAGGTAAACTTTCCAAAAGAAAATTTCACTCCACGCTGATACTGGTTTACCTGTCGTACGCAAAAAAATAACAAGAACAGCAAGATCCCAAGCAACGGAAAAAGGAAAACCATAAAAAGATTAACTCTCGATCATGCGACGAAGAGTACGCCAAAGAATAATCGTAAGACCAAGAAGCGCACCAAGACCCGCTCCCAATGCTCCATTTTGGACAAACTCAGGGCGAGCAAACCAACGCGAATCTAAAGGAGCATCAATAATCTGGACACGAATATTATAGCCAAAGTACGTAGGCGTCTGTGTCGCCATTTCTCGCGCAACCCCATCCACGATTAAGCGCGCTTGGGCCGGATCACGATGAAAAGCGCTTAAAGACATGATCCCCGTGCCTGGGGTCACAGCCGTCTCAATCGACTGACGCCACAATCGGCGACGATCATACTCATCTTGAGGAAAGTACGTCTTATCAATCTCCGCATTCGCACTTAAAACGTTATCAAAGAAGGTAGTCGTATAAATGAGCTCAGATAAACTTGAAGCTACACGCTCAGTAGATTTAATCGCCGTATACGGATCAAGACCCGAAGCGGTGGGCTGAGTGATAAGCACCCGCACCGTGGAAGAACGCTGAAAAGGAAGTATCAAAGAAAAGAGCAAAGCAAAAACCAAACCGAGTACAGCCAGCCCCACTGGCAAGCGCCAAGCAGATAAAAGCGTATGACGAATCATAAGTACATACATGATACCACACTCCCCCTCTTCCCACAGCTGAGCTTATTTTAAGGACTCGCTCGTCACCACGGAACCGAGAACAACGGTCACCTCAAACGGCTTTCCTGCACGCTTTCCAGAAACGGTAAGCGCCGTACCCGGTCGATATTGAGCGAGATACTCACCCACATCAGAGGCACCAACCAAAATATCTCGATCTAATCGTTCAATTACATCTCCTTCTTTAAGCAACTTCGCCGCTGGCCCTTTCGCATCAATGGCAACAACGCCTTGAGCACGGTCACCGCGTACCACAAACCCATTTACAGAACGTGTGGAGGACACCGCTTCTGATAAGACCAGTGAAGCATCAATCCCCGCAACGCCCAACGTGGGACGACGAATTTCACGCGTCACAAGCCAAGAGTTTAAGGAGTCCGTTGCTCCAACCGTGGGAATCACCCACGCCCCCGCTGCATCGCTTGTTTCTACCACCCCCATCAATTGCCCAACCCCATTCCATACAGCTGCACCGTTAGGCAATGCTGCAAGACTGGTATTCATAAGAAATCGACGAGACAAACGTTCACTCTGTACCGGAGCCTCCCCTCGTCTTCCTTGAACATCCAACAACACCTGAGGAAGAAGTCGCCCCGGCACCGTCTCAACCCACACCGGCAACCCCACAACACCATCCTCTTTCTGCGCAAAGCTCGCCACGGACAAATCTTGCGCTACAATCTTAAGATAAACCAAATCTGTTGCCGTATCTCGCACTGCCTCCTTGACGGGGTAGCTACGCCCGTCAGCAACAATCATAAGATCCATCAAACGCATCCCCTCAATCGCACTCGCAGACGTAAGTAACCACCCATCGACAGTCAAAACCACGGCCTCACCTAAAATGCGATCCTTCGTAAAAAGATTCACGTCTCCTCCCTGAGAAGATTTACGTACCAAATACAAAACAGGAGGGCGCCGATTCTGCAAAAAAAAGGCTGGGATAACAGGAGCGGCCGCTTCTCGCTCTACACGGATCACCTCCACAGGCGAAGGAAGCGTACTAGTCACATGTGCCACATACTCACTCACAGAATGCTGTAACGCGGCAAATTGTGGAGAAATATACGAACGAACCACCAAAAATCCACCCAAAGCGCCGGCCACGAGGGACCCGAGAACCAACAAGATAGAAAAAGAAATACGAGACAGCATAGGAATTACCCCCAACGAGCGATGAATAAGATCATAAGCCAAGCAGCCAGTAAAACAGCTCCTTCCGTCAACAACTGAGAAAATGACACCGTGCGCTCACGACCAATATGGCGCAAGCGCAAAGGAGCAGCAAGAAGAAGTGCGGCCAACGCGCCGTGCACTTCAAGCGTCGTTGGCAATAGGAGCATCAAAGCCGCTAGATGCAGGGCAATGAGGATACTCGCCCATAACCAACGCCGTTCTCGCGCCTCACGCCAGCCATGCACTGTTCCAGCGAATAACACCACCACACCCCCTACACAGGCCGCCACCAATAACCAAGAAGCGACACGCGGTAAAAACACATGAATCTCCTGTAAAGTAGCGAGAATATACCACAAACAAATTGGCACCAAGGCCATATGTAGCCGCAAAAAAGCACGGGTTGGGTAATGTGCCGAGTCATACAGCATGAACCAAGCCAGTTCCAAAGAAAACCAAGGTAAAAAGGCAAACAATCCCGTCGTGAATACCCGCAACCCCATCGTCTCAACAAATAAATGCCCAAAGCCTACAACAAGTAACGCGACAAACGTCGGAAAAAGAGCCGCAAATCCGTCACGCCAATGACGAGCTCGCCACAAAAAAGCCGCCCCCACCAAAAGATAGGCGCTCACGGGCAGGAGAAGCGGCCAAGGATAAAGATCGGGAGCCCTCCACTGCCACCACGACCCCAAGATCGCAAGACCCGCCACTAACCAAGAACACAAACGTAAAAAAAGAAAAAACATGTAAAGGTCATTGGCGCTCAAACCCATCTCTTGCTTGGGCGAGCAACTCATCCGCGTTCGGCTGCCGTTCACTTGAGGCATTGAATGCCAAGACCAAGGCTAAGTGCTTGGCCTGATCTTCACGCGCGACCGTCAAGCCAAGCAAAGCCTCACGTGCTTTGGCTGCATTCTGATCCTGGTCATATTGACCCAAAATCGCCTGAACTTCAGCCCGCCACGCTTGATGCATCTGAGCGGAAGTACGGACAGGGGGAGCGGGGGCAGTATCCCCTGCAGAGGAACGAAAAAAGCCTCGTTGTAACACAAATAACACGAGTAAAAGAGCGAGAAATACGAGCAAACGCACCCCCCAACGCTCACGAAAGACAGAAAAGGTCATAGAGTTTTTTCAAAACGGAATAATTCAGGAAGCGCGACTGAAATCGCGGTTGCGACCGGGATCGCAAAGATCGCTCCCACCACCCCAAACAGCTTAGCGCCGACCATAAAGGCAATCAAGCTCACAATCGGATTAAGGCCCACCGTCCTCTGCATCACTTTAGGAATAATTACATCATTTTCGATCCTCTGAATAACAATCGTCACGATCAGAGCCGCTAAACCATGCGTCGGCGAAACAGATACACCTAAAATCACCGCCGGAACCGCCGCGATAAAGGGACCGATATAAGGAATGAATTCAAGCAATCCGCCCAATAATGCCAAAAGAAGCGCATACGGAACCCCAATAATCCAAAAGGCAAAAAAGTAGAGCAACCCAATAATCATCCCCAAGATTAACTGGCCGCGCAGCCACCCGCCTAACTTATCCATCATTTGCCAAATCAAGCGCGAAAAAAATTCCTGATACTGAACCGGCACAAGATTACGAAACACATCTTTTACCGCTGACTCTTCCAAAATCATGTAAAATGACAAGACCAAGACCGCAAAAAATGTCACAACCCCACTAAACACATCCCCAACAGTCGTAAACAACCCTCCGATCACCCGCTCCGTCTGCCCCCGCAACCCCGCGAGCGCCCCTTGCAAATTCGTTTCCACCCCCACTTTTTGCAACAACCCTTGCCACATCGTCCTATCACCAAATAATGATCCAGCCTGGTCATACGAATTGACAAAGGATCCCATCTGCTCAATCACTCGCGGCACAAGCAACCCCAAAATCAACAAGATCGTGCCAAATAAGAGCAGATAAAAAATAAATACCGTAATCCCCTTTGGAATCCGTTTTGCTTCGGCAAAATGCGCAAATGGATACACCACCCCCGCCAAAAGCATCGCCGTAAACACAATCAGCAAAATATCCCGAATCAACCACGCGACGGCAATCGTCGCCAAAATGGCCACCACCCGTAAAATGGTACCCGTAGACACGATCACTAACCGCGACGAAGGAGAACCCATAGACGCCCCCAGTGTAACATGTAACATACCACCTGTAACTTCCCCTCACCTCTCCCCATCCCCCCTCATCTAGGGCTCCGCCAGCTTGTTATTTTCTCCCTACAGCTGTCCGAGCAAGGAGACAAGGTCGTTGCTCTCGATTTGCGGCTGCAGACCTTGGCTCCGGTCCACCATACATAGCGTAGGTGGAATGCGAGTTCTGTAGGGAGAAAATAACAAGCTGGCGGAGCCCATCGCCTATATATAACAATCCAACCACTCTTTGCTCAGAACCCCCTCAAACTCCCCCTTGGTAAGGGGGAAAGTAAGTAACACCTATGCTTTATACCGACCACCGCAAGGCTCGTCACCACTACGAAATCCTCGAAACCTTCGAGGGTGGCTTAGTATTAACCGGCCAAGAGGTCAAAGCCATCCGTGAGGGGGGTGCGAAGCTAGATGGAGCCTATATTCGCGTTCTAAATGGCATTTTAACCCTTGTAGGCGCCAGAATCGCCCCTTATAGCAAAAATGGCCAAAGAGACGACTATAACCCAGACCGCCCCCGCCAGGTCCTCGTCCATGCCAAAGAACAGCGCTACTTAGCGACAAAAATGCAGGTTCGCGGCTTGACAATCGTGCCCTTATCGTTCTATCCTAACGCCCGACGCATCAAAGTCTCGTTTGCCCTTTGCCGTGGAAAACAAGTCCATGACAAACGGGAAAGTCTCAAAAAACGCGACCTCATGCGCGAACAGCAAAGGGAATCACCGTAAAAGTATCGTGTATCGTGTATCGTGTATCGTGTATCGTGTATCGAGAATGGGGTGATCCGTTCCTAATACTCGATACCGGATACTCGATACTAGATACTTCCCTTTACCTGGGGATGAATCAGCATCGACGACGTTCATTTCCTTTCTTGGCAAGCCGAGGTTGCGTGTGACCTCGTACCCACTCATACGCATATGACAACTGCCAACGTCATGACCAAGGTCCGCTCCGCGATCGCTTCGGCTTTCACGGTGCCTTCCTTTGCTCCGTCCTTCGCCTAAGACCTTCGCGTCCTAGTTCGAACTGACGAGCCGGCTCCCGTCGCGTGCGTCTCAAGCCGACGACGAGCTGCCATACATTGAGACTTATTCTTTAGTGCTGTTCCACATCAAAGAAGACAAGGCCGGAACTTACTCAGAAGAAGGTGTTTATCCCCGCTCTTCTGAGGACACCCCTGGATAAACTAAGCTTGTGAACGACGAGTCAGAATTGCCCGCTCGGACGGGGGTGCGATACCCCCCATCTCCACCATCAACTCAGGCCTCAGGAGTCAGGCATGAGAAATCAGAAATAAAACCCTGATACCTAATCCCTAACTCCTGACGCCTACCCTACTAATGCGTATCCACCATCGCCGCCGCGGCGGCCAATATAACAAGAAGCCCGAAGGGCCCGTCTATCGTGTCAATGAACAAATCATTGCGCCCGAAGTGCGGGTCATCGACGAAGAAGGCGTCGTGGCCGGTGTCATGACCGTCCCTCAAGCTGTCGCCCTGGCGCGGGAACGGAGCTATGACTTGGTAGAAGTGTTTCCTAAGGCGGAACCTCCTGTATGCAAGCTCTTGGACTTTGGCCAATTTAAATACCAAAAAGAAAAAGAAATGCGCTTGCAAAAAGCGCACGCCAAAAAAGTCGATACCAAAGGCATACGTCTTTCCGTGAAAATGGGAACACATGACCTCGACATCCGCAAACGACAAGCCGAAGGCTTCCTAGAAGATGGCGACAAGATCAAAATCGAAATTCGCCTCCGCGGTCGTGAAAAGGAGCATGGGGATATCGCCTACCAACGCATCCAAGAGTTCATTCAGCATCTCACCCAGAAATACGGGATCGCGATGGAACAAGCCATCACTCGTAATCAAGGCAACGTTTCTGCTATTATCGCCCGCAAGAGCTAACCTAACTTCTATCATATGATGAAAACCCACAAAGCGATCGCTAAACGCGTACGCACCACCGCTACCGGCAAACTTATCAAGCGCAAGGCCGGACAGAACCACTTCAACAGCCGCGAAAGCAGCACCGTCACCCGCAACAAACGCAGCGACTTAGGGGTTTACACCACCTTTGCCCGCAGCATGAAGAAACTGATTGTTAAATAGTTCTCCCCTCCTTCATTTTTTCCTCCTCCTCATATGCCTCGCGTCAAACGTGGAACCCATCGCATCAAGCGCCGCAAGAATATATTAGCCCGCACCAAAGGAATGATGTGGGGTCGCAAGAACCGCATCACCCTCGCCAAGGTCGCTGCCACCAAATCCGGTGCCAACGCCTACCGTGACCGTCGCTTGAAGAAGCGCGATAATCGCGGAATCATGCAGATCCGCATCAACGCCGCTGCCCGCCTCCTCGGTACGACCTACTCCCGTCTCATGGGCGACCTCAAAAAGCGCGGCATCATCTTAGACCGCAAAGTCTTATCCCAACTCGGCGCAGAACACCCAGAAGTGTTCGCCAAGATTGTGAAGGCATAAGACCAAACAGATATGCAAAGCCATCCCGAAAAGGATGGCTTTTGTGATGAAGCGGGAAATTTGGTAGAATGGGGGATATTTTTATGCCTGGACGTTCTTTAGAAAGATTTACAGATAGAGCGACGGAAGAAAACCTGGAAAGACATGCCACGACTCCGAATGCAGAGTCAGATCTCCCAGATCTAGAATCTACACAAGATGGAGGTCTTGCATTTGTAGGAAAAGTAAAAAAGGGTATAGATTCAGCAGAAGCGAAAACCAAAGCAAAAACAGAAAATAAACCACGAAAAATAGAACGATCGTCTATTGATGCTGAAGATGCTACAGTCATCGAGTTAGAAAGTGAAGACATCAAAGACGCCACAGAAGAAGAAACAAAAGCTATTTTATTGAGAGAGGCACAGATCGCAGCAAATAGACTCATACCAAATCTCTATATCGGAGAACAACGACGCATACGGGAGAGAGCCATCAATGAACAGATAGAAACATTAGAACTCGCCTTAGTAAGAGCCAGATTTGACGAAGATAAAACAAAAATGGATGAAATCGAGGAACGCGTAACCCCTCTTAAAGACGAATCGAGACGACTCACACGCTACAAAACCGCTGAAGAAGAAGTAGCTGCTCGTATTCAGGTAATGGAAGCATCACGCATCAAGCTCAAGGCACAAAAAAAGCGCGTGAGCCCGGTCGAGGCCGCTCTTGAAGATCTTCGGGAGGTCCAGACAAAACTTACCGAAGCGAACACTTGGGAAGACCCAAAAGAGGCCAGCAACAGAAAAAGAACCAGAGCATTCGAAGAACTACGCCTAAAGAAATTCAAAGAGAACGCGGTAAAAGAATTAGGGCAGAAAAAAACAATCGATACAAAAGGCCCATTAAGAGAAAAAAAGCGCTTGCCAAACTGGACTGAAAGCTACACGGCAAGAAAGGAACACCTCCTGAAGACACTCCAAAAAAATATCGATGACCTCGCTTGGGCGTTTGATGAAAAATACGGTACCAGCATAGAGCATGTCATGGTCGGAGAAGAGACCCTCATAGATAAAGCAAAGAGCTGGTGGAGAGATACACGCGTAGGGAAATTCTTTAGCAAAAAAACAGAACAATATGGGGGTAGAGACATGGACAAAGAAACCATGATCGAACAGTACGTCCGCCTTAAAAATCGCTATCAGCAAGAACTAAAAGACGCATCAGTACCCGGAGAAAAGACACAAGAACGAGCTCCAACAGAAAGAGGAGAGGTACTAGAAAGACGGGCTCTTCTACGAAGAAACGTCAACACCCTAGGCAAAGCTACCGCCGAAGCAATAAGCTCTTCCATAGGCGAGGTTGCCGCTAGACCTATCTTAGCTATCGCAGAACCCATCTTACGCAAACGTCGATGGGAACGAGAATGGGCAAAGATGCAGGGAGAACATGACGCCGAGCTCTTCAACGAAATCGCCGAGTCCATCATGGATGATCACAATGAAGACGCGCTTATGTATGTAGCCGAGGCCACCGGAATCTCTCCCTGGAACCTCACCGTCGCAGACATAGGCGAATTCTTCTACACAACA
>CAZIQG010000006.1:0-24669 GCA_964541725.1 uncultured Gammaproteobacteria bacterium | reverse complement strand
CTTGGCGGTCGAGGGCGGTCGTGGCGGGAGCCGTCGTGCCACGTTCTTCGGCGAAGGCGTTTAAGTAGACGATTTCGCTTGTGACGTATGGAGTAATTGGGAGTTCTGGAATGGAAACTTTTTTGAGCTTCTCGGCAAGTTTTGCATCCACTTCTTTCCCAGCTTCGCCGACCACTTTGCCTTCGCCGTCGCGGACATCGACGCGCAAGGTTTCGCCCACGGCGTCTTTGCCATCATTTTTGGCCCAGCTTTTTACCTTCCGGTATGGGGTTTCAATAAACCCGTACTCGTTGATACGCGCATAGCACGCCATGTGCCCCACAAGACCGATATTTGGACCTTCTGGAGAAGCAATCGGACAGATGCGGCCGTAGTGGGTGCGATGCAAGTCACGCACGTCGAAGCCAGCACGTTCACGGGTAAGACCTCCAGGACCCATGGCAGACAAGCGACGCTTGTGTTCGAGTTCGGATAATGGGTTGGTTTGGTCCATGAACTGCGACAACTGCGAGCTCATGAAGAATTCGCGTACAGCTCCGATGACGGGACGAGCGTTGATGAGCTTGGCGGGCGTGATGGCCATGATGTCGAGGGTCGACATACGGTCTTTCACGATACGCTGCATACGTGCGAGACCGATACGAAAACGGCTTTGCACGAGTTCACCGACGGCGCGCACGCGACGATTGCCTAAGTGGTCGACGTCATCTGGTTCTTCCTGGGAGATGTTCAAACGAATCAATTCACGGATGATGTTGATGAGGTCTTCTTTCGTCAAAATGCGGTTCTCTTCTTTGCCAATTTCTTCACGCGCGGCGGACAAGCCAAAGCGTTGATTGAATTTGTAGCGACCGACAACACCAAGGTCGTAGCGATCGAAATTGAAGAACATGGCGTGAATCAAAGAACGCGCGTTATCAGCCGTCGCAAGGTCTCCTGGACGAATGCGGCGATAGACTTCGATGTAGCCATCTTCTTCGCTCTTGGCTGCATCCTTGGCGAGCGTTGCTTCGATGTAGTGATTCAATGGGTGAACATCGACATCGGTGAAGAGCTTTGAAATATCTTCGTCGTTGCCAATCCCAAAGGCGCGCAACAAAGACGTCGCAGCCACTTTGCGTTTGCGATCGATCTTTACCCAGAGCACGTTGTTGGCGTCGGTTTCGAATTCGAGCCAGGCACCACGGTTTGGGATGATTTTGGCGCCGTAGTAGCGGCGGCCGTGCATAAATTCAGCGGTAAAGAAGGCACCGGCGGAACGGACGAGCTGGGAGACAGCGACACGTTCGATGCCGTTTACGATAAACGTCCCGCGTTCGGTCATGACCGGGATGTCTCCAAGATAGACTTCTTGTTCGCGGTCGATACCGGTACGTTTGTTGACGAGACGCGTTTTGACACGCAAGGGCGCTTCAAAGTTGACGTTCTTTTCTTTGGACGTCTTTTCATCAAACTTTGGTTCGTCGATGTAATAATCAACGAAAAAGAGCTCGAGGTCACGGCCGATAAAATCTTTGATCGGCGAGATCTCTTTCATGAGCTCGCGAATCCCCTCTTCTAAAAACCAACGGTAGGAGGCTTTCTGAACCTCGATGAGGTCAGGCAGCGCCATGGCATCACGGGCGGCGGTAAAATAGCGACGCTCATCATTCGTAGGAGCGTGGCGGCGGAACATCATTGTAGGCATGGTGTTCTTGGGGGGCACGTGGGGTTTGGGCGTAAAGACGGTCGTAGGTGAGAGAGACCAGCCGGGGGAAGACCGTGTTTGACGTAAAAACACCCGAAAAAAGGGTAAGCTTGGAAAGGTTCAAGCAATGACACCAAAACACCTCTCGACAAAAATGGCTTTGCTGAGAGGTTTTTAGGCGGTTAGCATGGTAGGCGTAAACATGCAAATTTCGCTTGAATAACGGGATTCTACCCCTATCCTTAGATATCGTCAAGAGCGACGATCCTCCCCTCTTGACAAACTCCTGAAAAAGGCGTATAGTACTTCTTCAACCTGTAACGGTGCCTGACCAGCTCAGCTGGCCCCGATCCTTTCCAATGTGTTGCTGGCGGACCTGTTGAGAGCCTCCACAGAGGCCCTTTCGACAGCCACCCTTGAATAGGTCTGGATCCGGTTTCGACTGGAACCTCTCCTAAACAAGCCTATGGGAATAGCATCGTTACGGCGATGTGCTTCCCGCCCCGTCATCAACACAGTGGAAAGAATAGGCATCAGGCCTCAGGAATGAGGCATTAGGAAAACGCTTTCATTTTAAAACGACGTTGAGACGAGGAGAATCCTTCTGCACCCCGAATACGGGCCGTGCGGGAGTGAGTGCGACCTTCGAGCCGGCGGATACGTCTGCCTCCCTAGAAGGAAGCGCTCTTTGACCGGATGGCCTTCGGGCCTACCCGTTCATCTTCTCATCTTAGCGACGTTTGCCCAGTCGAATGACTGGGTTTATTGTTTTCGTTTTGATTCCCCTCCTCGCCGAAGGAGGGGAAAGGGGAGGAGTTCCAAGAAACAATGGCAACGGTGGGTTACACGGCGCTATTCTATTGACTTTTTGCCTATTTTCTGGTATTATTTCTCGTCGTCCTTTGATAGATTGTCCGAAATGGATGCGTGAAATGCGGTGATTTTAGACACCCGTTTCGGACTGAAAGACATCAACGGCCAGGGATGGCCAACGCAACGGAGCACGCTCATGAACAAGGACATTACCAACATCTTCAACTTCCTCCTCGCCGCTCCCGACAACTCCCTCATCTTCCTCGTGATCGACCCGCGGGGAAACGGGCTCAACATCTTCATCGCGGCCACGGGCACGCCGCAGAGCTGCGTGATCGCGTTCCTCGGAACGGAGGGGCTGGCCTCGACCCTCGGCATGCAGACGCCGCCGGCCAGCGCTCTCCACAAGTGCCGCGTCGTGCACCACAGCGACCCGAAGCTGCTCCACGAGCTCGGGTGGGCCATCGTGGACGCGGCCGCTGCGCTCGGCTACGAACTGAGCACGAGCAGCGTACCGCGCAATGAGCCCATGCGGCTGGGTCAGGCGTGGTACCTGCGGCTCAAGGACGGACGCCTGGAGTTCACGAAGTGACTGATCCCACCCTCTGACAAGGACGCGTCCGTTGACCGTCCTTCTCTCCCTTTTGTTTTTCTCATTACGAGGAAGATAAAAGGGAGAGCGCTGCACACTTCTGTCGCAGCATCTACCAAATCACCCACTCAGGTAGACAATCCTGAGAGAAAGACGAAGGCTCACCATGAGCAGCCCCGCGACCGCCTCGAGCACGACGAGCGCCGCCCCCTCCACCGGGACCGATCGAGAGGAGAGCTGGAAGAAGGCCAACCGCCTCTTCCCCCGCCAGAATGTTTTGCTTCTCATCCCCGCCTTCATCATCGCCGCCATCGTACACTGGCTGACGTACAAGCTGGGGTACGCCCCCATCTGGCTCGCCGTCGTCCCCCTCTTCTACCTCTGGGTCGCAGAGGCGTCCCGCGGAGTCGATGTCGGGGAATGGTTCAGATTGGAGCTGCGCACCGTAACGGCGGAGCTCCGTGGCGCAAAGTACGAGCTGCACAAGCAGCAGCTGGATTTCTGGAATGAGGTGCTCAAATGGAAAGACCATATCGGCTACCTGACTGACTCGAACGTCCCCGTTGTCGTCAAAGAGCCCATGGGCTTCCTGGTAGCCATGCGCTGGAGCGATCCTCGTCCGTTGATCTACTTCGTCGATCAACGGACGGGGCGGCTGACGGACACCGGTCCAGTGGTATACGTCGTCGTGGGTCGCCGTCCGGAAGTCTGGGTAGGGCATGACGCCAACAATGCTGCGGCAGTCGATGGGATCGTAAAAGGTAGCGTATGGGTATACGCGACAGCCCGTTCCATAGGCGAAGCCCTGCAGCTGACAGACAAAATCCTGAAGGAAGTCCAGCCCACCTGATTCCGAGCAGCAACTACTCGGAACTGACTAGCCTCGCGCTGGGCGTACACACTGAAACGTGTACGACCTGGCGCGGGGTTTTGACGTTTTAGCTAAACGCTCCTTGCTATTGAATTATTTTCAATCATTTTACCCGTCGGAAATCTTTGTCGCGTGTCATGAGTGAAGCACGTAGGTTTAGGGCCGTGGCGGCGATGATAGCGTCGGCTGTTTTTAAACCGTATCTGCGGCATACCTCTGCTGCCTCAAGGGCGAGTGACATGTTCAGGTCAACTATCAACATGTTTTCTTGCAACCATTTCTTTATTATTACAACTTGGCTAGGTGGTAATTTTGGAAAGGCGAGAAGCTCAACGGCACTCACCACGGAAACACAAAAACGCTCCTCTTGCAGACGGGCCAGGTCGATAAAGTCCGTTACGGTTTTTTTCTCCTTTGAGATACGCAATCAAAATATTCGTATCGAGTACGATCATATCTTTAGCCGCTGGTCTGATTGGGCACGGATCTTCTTTTGGTAGGCGAGGCCATTTACCGGATTCGTTTTCCAGAGTCCGCGAATTTTCTCCCAATAACTTATTGGTAGAGAGGTGGTTTTTTTGACCGTTGTTTTTTGTCGTATTTTTTCGCGAGCAATAGACATAGGTTGTTTTTACCCTAACACACATTTTCTCTCCGTATCAACCCTTGACAAAACCTCCGATTCATGGAACGGGGTGAGATATGTCTGATTCGATTTTGACGGCTTCGATCGTGGGGCTGGATGCGTATCCGGTGCGGGTGGAAGCGGATATTACCTCGGGGTTATCCGCGTTTATTGTGGTTGGATTGCCGGATGCGGCGGTGCAGGAGGCGCGGGAGCGGGTGCGCAGTGCGCTTAAACAAAGCGAGGTGTTGTTTCCGCGCACGCGGGTGGCGGTGAATTTGGCGCCGGCGGATGTGAAGAAGAGCGGGACACCGTTTGATGTGGCGATGGCGCTCGCGATTATGGTGGCGCAGGGAGATTTACCGGCACGACTACCGAATGTGATGGTGGTGGGTGAACTCGGATTGGATGGATCGGTGCGGCCGATTCATGGAGTGCTCGCAGTGGCAGCGCTTGCGAAGCGGGAAGGGATTGAGGAATTGATTGTTCCCGCAGAGAATGCGGCGGAAGCGGCGTTGATTGGAGAACCGGTGAAGGTGCGGCGTGCAGCCACGTTGCGACAGATCATGGAACACTTACTTGGACGCGAGCCGCTTCCAGAAGAACCATGGCAAGCACCGTGCTTGGATCGTCATACAACGTATGCGTATGACTTTGCAGCGATCCGGGGGCAGGCGCAGGCACGGCGGGCGCTGGAGATTGCGGCGGCGGGAGCGCACAACTTGGTGATGCAAGGACCACCGGGATCGGGGAAGACGCTCCTCGCGAGAAGCTTTCCTTCGATCCTGCCAAACATGACCTTGGAGGAAGCATTGGACGTGACGCGCATTCATTCGATTGCGGGGATTTTGCCGAAGCGCGGACTTATGATTGAGCGGCCATTTCGCGCACCACATCATAGCGCCAGCATGGTGTCGTTAATTGGAGGTGGCGCGATGCCGAGGCCGGGAGAAATTTCGCTGGCGCATCGTGGCGTACTCTTCTTAGATGAGATGCTGGAGTTTCCACGGACCGTCCTTGAGAGTTTGCGCCAGCCCTTGGAAGATGGAACGGTGACCGTCAGTCGGGCGCAAGGGAGTTTGCATTTTCCGGCGCGCATGATGTTCGTGGGAGCACTTAATCCTTGCCCGTGTGGGTTTATGACAGATGCGGATCGGCGCTGCGAATGTACGCCGATTCAGATCAACAAATATCGCAAACGTCTGAGTGGACCCCTCTTGGATAGGATTGACTTGTTTTTGGAGGTGCCAAAAGTGAAGACACAGGAACTATCGGATGTTGAGCCGGCAGAGTCTAGTGGAGCGATCCGCGTGCGTGTGGAAGCGGCGCGACAGCAACAACTGGAGCGCTACTGTATGGTTGGATTGACGGCGAATAGTGAACTCGGGAGTCATCAGGTGCGCTCACTTCTTACGATCCTGCCGGAAGCCAAGACGCTGTTACGTCATGCGACGGATCGTTTTAAGTTATCGGCACGGGCGTACTTTCGTACCATGAAAGTGGCGCAGACGATTGCGGATTTAGCCGGGAGCTCGCAGATAGAGACGGCGCATATGGCGGAGGCGCTCCAGTACCGCCAGCAGGAACATTTGTAGAGGATCTTTTTCTTTTATCTTAGCCATATTTATTGATTTTCCGGTTGACGTAGGCTTAGAGGGACGTTATGGTAGATGAACTCGTGGGAGATCTGGCGGTAATGGAATGTTGATCCTTTTATCCTTATTATCTTTATTTCTCCTTCCCTTAAAACAATTGTCGCCAAGGCTTTACTGGCGGGGCTACGCTTCCTCCAGATCTTTTGGGGAATTTTGCAAAAAATTTGGTCGCTTGTGTCACCGGTGTTGCAGCCGTTTTTTGCCGCCATCTTGCGTTGGGTAGTTCTACCTTTATATAAGACGACTTTGTTTGGTCGGTTGCGTGTGGCGAGCGTCATGACATCGGCGCGTGGGTTTTTCTTCCTGTTGTTTACGAATAAATATGTTTTGCATGCGGTGCTTTTAGGGATCGTCGTTTTTACCATCTTTTCTCAATTTCAAGGACGGGATGCGGCGGTAGCGGATCCAGGACAAGGCAGCATCTTGTATGCCCTGGTTAGTGAGGGACAGAACGAAGTTATCCACGAAGAGGTTTACTTAGATCCACCTTCTCCACGGGTGAGCTATTTAGGCTCGGATACGATCGAGGCGGTGCCAGATATTGATTTTGATTATGAACCGGGTGTGGCGGCTGACTTAACGGTGCCGGGGAGCATTGCCCAACTGCCTGGACTTCCCTCTTCTCCAGACGAGACTCCCTCTGAACCGGACGTGATCGTGACGCGCACACAAACAGAGCTTTATACCGTGCGTGAGGGAGATGTGGTGGGGACCATTGCACGTCGATTTGGTGTGAACATCGAAACGATTATCGCCGCGAACAGACTAACAAAACAGGCCTCGATAAAACCAGGAGACACACTTAAAATTCCTCCCGTCTCAGGCGTGCTCCATGTTGTAAAAAAAGGCGATACGGTGACAAAACTCGCCCAAACATATCGGGCAGAAGCAGATAAAATTATTGCCACCAATAATCTCGCAAATCGCGCCCTTACACCGGGTGAAGAAATTGTGATTCCTGATGGGGTTTCACCTGTGGTGGTCGTCACACGGCCGCCGACGGGAGCCGTGGTGCGCCCTGGTGTACCTACTACAAATATCCGCAATAAATCACTGGACAAGTATCAAGAACTCATCGATGTGCGCGGAGATACACGTGCTAAGCCCGCAGACGTGAATGTGAATGTCGCTCCTCCGACAAAACTTTTGTGGCCGACGACGCAACACTCGATTACCCAGTACTATGGCTGGAATCACACTGGCATTGATTTGGATGGAGACTACGTAGATGCCATTTATGCGTCGGCCGATGGGTCGGTGGAAGCTGCAGGGTGGAACAGTGGTGGGTATGGGCTCCAGATTTTGATTGACCATGAAAACGGGCTTAAGACCCGCTACGCGCATGCCTCTAAGATGTTTGTAAAACCTGGCGATCGTGTGAAGAAGGGGCAAGTAATTGCCATGGTGGGCACGACGGGGCGATCCACAGGAACACACTTGCACTACGAAGTATACTTGAATGGGAAGCGTCAGAATCCTTTGAGATACATTAAATAAGAGGCTAAGAACTCACATGGATTTGACGCACAGGAACGCTGAAGATAGCTTACCTATTATTATATGGGTGAAACTTACCGTCCCGAAGCTACCAAGACGCTTCCGAAGAAAATTGTGCGTGAATGCTGTGGGCGCACACTAACCATTACAGAAGCTGAACCGTTACCCTTTGCCGTTGCGAAGTTTGACCTTTCACGTTTTGGTGCGAAAGAAAAGCTCGTCAGAGGCTTTCTAACCCAGATCGAGATATGGGTTCTTTCTCCAACAATAGAAGATGATTTCCAAGACCATGCTCAGCGTCGCGCTTGGGAAAACACAATACCTGCAGATATGCGGAGCTACCTTGATAACGAAAATAAAATCTCCGGAAACAATCTTGGTTGCGCCGTGGGCGCCCTACAATCTCTTATAAAATATGCCACAAAAGACTCTCCCGTAGCTGGTCTCACACCTTATATTGATACCCTAGATAACTACTATGCAGCTCTTGGGAAGATTGCAGAAGCGAATAAACCTTATATACCTAGGGAACATGCCGCACGTCTACAAGCTGTAGAGCACGTGGACACGATGGCGAGAGATGTATTAAAAATGTTTTATACTTGCGCGGCCTAAGCTAGTTAATTCAGGAAAAATCCATTACAGTATTCGCGTTGTGGAACAACCTTTTATCACTGTTGAGACTCCGAAAGATTCGACGATTCTGGCGTATGGGACGGCGCCGGGTTTTGGGTATCGGCGCGTGTTGGTTTGGGGCTTGGGCGTGATTAGTATTTTGCTCCTGGGTGCTCTTTTATGGTGGAGCTTATCGCGGCCGCTTCCCATGAGTGCGCAAACACTTACAATCGTCACACTCCCCTCTGCCGCCCAAGAAGAGGTTCCAGTACGGATCCTAGAACAGTTACCCGAGCCATGGCGCGTCGCCCTTACAAGCGGATCACGTTGGCCGGTTGCCTTGGGGGGTGGATTGGGTCCGAATGGGTGGACGTGGTTTGCGGTTGTCCCGAGATGGGTGGGTGGGTCTGCTGGACTTCCTCAGGATCAGGCGGGCTTGGGTCGCATCCTTTATGATCAAACTCCCGTTGAGCAGGTGGGCACCATCCGCTACCTTGATGGGATGAAGAACTGGTTGCGCCACCCGCTTCAGCAAGCGAGTGGATCATTTGCCTTGGGCGATGTGAGCACGTCGTCTACGCTTGCGACATTTACGTATGAAAAGGATATTGTGCGTACTTCTTTACCCTTTGAACATCGCGTGACCGGGTTTACCCCGAGGATGGCTGATATCAGCGTGAATCTGTCTGCCCTTGCGGGGGTTACGCGTGACGAGCTGCTGCATGAGCTCCCCATTCCTCAATTTGCGGTTTTACCTGATGTGCAAGAAGTTCATTTCAGTTTTGGGATGGAAGGCGCAGCGGAATCTATCCAACTCATACAAGGTGAGCCGGTTTCCAAAGAACGCGTGAAGGCGGTGTTAGCTGGTTTTGGAGTGGCGACGAAGCGCGTGATCCAACTAGCGGATGGAACGCTTGCGACGGAACTTACGAGTGGAGATGGGGAGATGACAGCGCCTGTCCAATTGCATACGGGGAAATCTCTCTTTATCCAAGAGCGTGATATTCGCTATGGGAGCAGTACGGAACCCTTCTCTACGATTATGTCCGCGTGTGGTGAGCGACCGGTGGTTGGCCGAGTTTCGGCGCGTGCATTACAAAAACTTGTGCAAGGGATCGGTCTCGTGTTTGATGTGTCCTCGATTAGCGGTTGGCAATTAGGAGAGGATGAAGATGGGAAGATGATTTTATGCAAAGAGTCGTAGACAATAAAAAAATATTTCTTCTCCACAGGCTGTGGAGAAAGATGTTCCGTGGCTGTGTTGTAATAAAATATTGATCTATCCACAAGCAACGTTTGATAAGAGTGAAAAAATATTGTATTATGTGTATGTAAGGTTCTGAGTGGCAGACCTCACACATCATCGTAGGCGATGATGTCGTTCTTTCCTTGTGCGTCTCGTTCTTTGTGAGAGAGTGTTCGTGAGTTGTGTCCGAGCAGAGTAAGTTAGTATGTATTTGTTAGGCACCGCGTTTCGTTCGTCGTTCTTTTGCGCACCTTGTTAAGAGGAAGGTATGTCCAACCTCACTCTCAGAACAGATATCCTCGTCGATCAAACACAGCCGTGCTTGATGGAAGAATATATTTGTCGGAACTCGTGAACCACGAGTGATCATCTACAGCGCTCTTTTTACTGCCAAGAAAGACCGGTTTCTGTCTTCGACGGAAACCGATCAATCCGTTAACTTTCCCGTTGTATCTAGCATTCGCAGAAGCGATTTGATGAATGTCCTCATCACATCACCTCTGCGAGTGCGGAAAATCAATACAAAAAATAACAGCAAGCGGGCCGTAACCGCGTTAGACGTCTCTGACGTACTATGCACCTCGGCGTCCGCGGCGGGACAGTGGACGGAGCAGCCCTAACGTGGTCTTAGGATGTATCCCTATCGTTTGCGCCCTTCTGCGCAGAACGAGATCGGATCAAATCCAACATGACCCTGCGGAGCCGTTCGCGCCCCTCAAGAAATTGAGAGCCTGCGAGCGGCTCTATTCTTTTTTTCAGCTATCCTACATTTCAAGCGAAGCGAAGACCTGAGTACCTATCCAATTCAAAAAGGGATGGATCCTCGTGTCTCCGGTACGTCGCGCAAGGATGACGAGATGAGGAGTTGACATATACTCTCCCGACTTAGAAGGTTATGGCTCTATGCTGACTCCCCCTGCTTTTGCTAGCGCGTGTTCAACGATCTTTCTTGAAAAGATGCATCTATCTTGTCGGATCGGTGTTCCAGACGAAGAACGAAGTCAAGCGCAAATAATTCTGGTAACCGTCCGATGCGTTCTCGGTGATTTAAAGATGGACCATGACCTGATGGAGGCGAGCTTGAATTACCATACGCTTGCGGATCAGATCCAGGCGTTGGGTGAACCTTCCCGTTCACGCCGCCTTTTGGAAACATTGGCCGCAGAGATTGCCGAGATTTGTTTTGTGGACCAACGAGTGCAGGAAGTTTGTGTGGAGGTGAAAAAGCCGAAGCGACTTGAGAACGTGGAATACGTAGGGGTGGAACGAAGATTCAGAAGAACTCTCTCCTAGGTTTTTTATTTTCTTTTTAGGCTCTTTTTTATTTTCTTCGCAGAATCAAGAGTGCGCAGTTAGTATTTGCTTTTTTGTCATTTTTCCGCTATCCTTTAGGAAATATATGCTGTCCTCAACCGTTCTACATAAGATGAAAGACTTGCTAGAGCAAGAAAAAGTCCGCTTAGAAAAAGAGCTGGAAGCGTTTGGTGCTTCAAAAACCGACGAAGTGACCTATCCGGAAACCGGAGGAAACTCGGAAGATGATAATGCGGCCGAAATTACGGAGTACGCCGATGAAGTTTCCTTGGTAGATCGTGTACGCAGTGAGCTTAAGGATACACTTAAAGCCTTGGAAGCCGTGGCAAAAGGCACGTATGGTATTTGTCGCTACTGTAAAAAAGATATTGACCTTAAGCGTTTGGAAGCACGCCCAACTTCTTCGAGCTGTATTGATTGTAAAAAGAGTTTGACGCAGGAGCTGTAATTCCTGGTACGTGGGTAGGGAGGATAGATATTCGTATGCGTCGTCTGATCCAAAACTATGGTCTTTGCACCATCACGGCCCTGGGGGTCGTGATTTTGGATCTGTGGAGCAAAGGGTTTTGGTTTGGAAGGGGGGAGATGTGGACGGGACTTGCTCCCCTCCTCCAGACAACCCATCATCGCAACTATGGACTCATGTTTAACCTGCCCGCGCCGACTTGGTTAATCGTGGGGGTGTCTGGAGTCGTGTTGTTAACCGTTATCGTTCTATTTGGCCGCAGGCTTGCTTGGTGGCCAATGGCGATTGGGCTTGGGCTCTTGATCGGTGGTGCCCTGGGGAATGGCTATGATCGAGTTGCGCTGGGCTTTGTCCGGGATTGGATCTTAGCCTTTGGCCGCTCGGCATTTAATGTAGCGGATATCGCGATTGGAGTTGGACTTATCCTCTTGTTTGCATATCGCAACAAAAAGGTTGACGAACTTGTTTAATTGATTAATATAGGGAGTACGTCCCTCAACTTCCGCAAAACTCACAGTGACTATTTCCTAACGTTGGTGCGTTTGTGGTACTCCGCAAACTCTCTCCTCCCAGTGTTTGGAGACTCTTTATTCACTGTCGATGTTTTGCGGGCGTTGAGGGAGGTTTTTGTTATGGAGCTACGTTTGTAGAAGAAGAAACGTTTAACGCAGGTGATGTAAGAGGTTTTTTAGGAAGAGGTCGGGTTGAGGTTGCGCGTATGGGCAGCGACGGTCGAGTAGTCGTGGTGGAACGTGGGGGCGCCATCATCTGCGCTGTGGACGTGACAGCATCATTCATGAGGGTACTTGCTGCTTGCGCACGTTCATTCCAAACAGGTAAGGGGCTATCGTAGACAACGCGGCGGACGTCGGTGATTTCGCGGCCGTAGCGCTTGCGGGCGTGGACGACGACGAGGGTGGTGCCGCGGGGAATATCCAGTGAGAATTGGAAAGCGCCATCTGGTTCTACATAGGCTTGTCGGCCATTCACATTCACACTTGCATCTGGGTCGGTGTTGCCGCGTACGATCACGCTGGGTGCGTCGAGACGAGTGCCGTCTTTTGGTTCGGAGATGGAGAGGGTTGGGGGCTTGGAAATACGGTGACCTTGGAGGAAAACATATCCTCCTAAACCGATTGCGAACAGGATGAAGCCCGCAGCAGCTACGAGTTTATAACCGACAAGAAAGTCCGTGAGGTGGATTTTGCGGGTGCGGGGCAATAAATCTTCGGTGCGACGCGTAAAACGATTCGCATCTATGCCTTCATGATATTTTTGAACAGTGTAAGGTACGCTGCCACCCAGAAACATAACGTAGGCGCGTAACATGCGCTCGCCATAGACGACATCATCAATATCTGACCAGCGCTCTTCTTCCCAGAGACGGATGAGCGATTCATTTATCTTGGTATGCGTGGCAGCCTGAAGCCGCGTGAGCCCTGCGCGTTCACGCCATTCGATGAGATCTTGTCCGATACGTCCGGACGCATTGATAGATTTTTGGATGAACGGCATGAAACGTAGGGAATTGATCTAACCAACTATTCTTCTTCTGGAGGTGGAGGGATATCGTCGTCGCTGGGTGGAGGTGGTTCGTCGGAACCGAGATCCGCCTTAAGAATCTCGCGAGGCTTGGCGCCGTCGGAAGGACCAATGAAGCCTTCTTGCTCGAGCAAGTCGAGAAGACGAGCGGCGCGGGCGTAGCCAACTTTGAGACGTCGTTGCAAGAGAGACGCGGAGGCTTTGCCGGCGCGCAGGATTTCATCTTTGGCGGCAGGAATGAGCTCGTCGCTATCCCCATCGTCATCCCCTCCTCCATTGAAGACGGTTCCGCCGGCATTAGAGCGTTCGGTGACCGAGAGATCGTAATCGGCGGGATCGTATTTTGATTTTATAAATTCTACAACTCGGCCAATTTCTAAATCAGATAAGAAGGCGCCTTGGACGCGTTTTGGGGTGGCGAGTTCGGCGGTTGAGAAGAGCATGTCGCCACGACCCAGGAGTTTTTCGGCACCTTGTTGGTCTAAAATGGTGCGGGAATCAATGGCGGAGGCGACGGCAAAGGCAATACGACCCGGGATGTTAGCTTTGATGAGACCCGTAATGACGTTTACCGATGGACGTTGGGTCGCAAGGATGAGGTGGATACCGACAGCGCGTGACATTTGGGCGAGGCGGACGATAGGGCCTTCGATATCCGAGGCGGACGTGACCATAAGGTCCGCTAATTCATCGATGATGACGACCAGATACGATAATTTATCTTGAACTCGGGTGTTGTAATCGATGAGATTACGCGCGCCAAATTTAGCGAGCATGTCGTAGCGACGATCCATTTCTCGTAAGGCCCACTTGAGGGCGTTCACCGTTTCTGGGACACGCGTGATGACGGGCGTGATGAGATGTGGGATGCCGTTATAAATTTGGAGTTCGACGCGTTTTGGATCGACCATGATAAATTTCACGTCGTCAGGACCCGTGGTGTACAGGATTGACATGATGATGGCGTTCAAACACACGGATTTTCCGGAACCGGTGGCGCCAGCTACAAGCAAGTGCGGCATGCGGGCGAGATCGGCTACCCATGGTTTACCAGAAACATCTTTGCCAAGGACGAAGGTGATCGGACTTTTGCGCTCGCGGAATTCTTTGGAGTCAATGATCTCGCGGATGCCGACGGTCGCGACGGACTGGTTAGGAACCTCGACGCCGACGAGGGATTTACCCGGGATAGGGGCTTCGATACGGATGGGGTGGGCGGCCAAGGAAAGCGCGAGATCGTTATGCAACCCGATGATGCGAGCTAGCTTCACTCCTTCCGATGGCTTGAACGTGAATTGGGTGACGGTTGGACCAACCGAAACTTCGCCCATCTCGACTGGGATACCGAAGGTTTCGAGGGTGCGACGGATAACCTCACGATTGTGGACGATGTCACCAGAGGTTGGTCGTTGGTCGCGACGTTCTAATAATTCTAACGGGATTTCTACGCGAGGATAACGTCTTTTAGGTTTTGCAGGAGTAGCAGCCACCTCTTCCTCACCTTCTTCTTCTGTTTCTTCTGATTCATCGCTCTCTTCTTCAGCCTCCTCACCCTCTTCTCCTTCTTCCTCTTCGGATTCTTCTGAGGAGGATTCGGAAACAGACGTGTTTGGTTCAATATTTGTAATGGAAGTAGATTGCTCAGCAAGCGCGAGAGAACGACGAGCCCGAGCGTCACTCCATTTTTGCAAGGCCGCTTGGAGTCCAGTATAGAGCATGCCGAATCCCTTTATTACCCAACGGAATAAGAAGAGGACTTCTGATAACGTGGCATTAAACATTAAAATGAAGGCCACGATCAGACCAGCCGTAGTGAGCGTGATAGCTCCTGCAGAGCCGAGGAGTTGGATTAAAGGATTTGCCAGCATTTCGCCTAACTTTCCTCCGGCAACAGCGAGAGCTGTGTCTGCGACGGGGGCGGTTGATTCGAAGCTTACGGTATGGACAAGGGGATTGAGGGTAAGAAAAAAAAGAAAAATGCCTATGGCGTTCGTGAGACGAAGTGAGAACCGATCCGGGGCGAGAACGGAATAGCCCCAGGCCATAAAAATAAAGGGCAAGACGATCTTGTCCCAACCAAAGACATGGGAAATCCCCTCGTCCAAGGCTTGACCCAAGGAACCCGCTAAATCGAAATAGCCGAGCAGAAGGATGATCGCGAAAGCGAACAGCCCGACGACGGCTAGGCCGCGGCGTGTTTCGGGATCTAAGGTGAGATCAATGACAGGTTGTTTGCGTCTTCGAGCCATGATAGGGATAGTTTAGCGTGTTACACTTGAGATGGCGAGCAGGACCTACGGATTTGGATGAAGATCGAGGCGGAACCGAGGAGCGAAGTAAGCCGTATTGGACATACGGCGTCGAGCACCACAGGTTCCAACGAAGCTATTCGCCAAATCCGTAGGTCCTGAACCTCTCGTAAAAAAAGTCCTCGTCGTCTCCCATAGCGGGGAAACGAGAGGACTTTTTCTGTTCTTTCGGTCTGAGCTATTCTTCTGGAGGAGCTTCCTCATCTGCTGGAGGTGGGGTGTGAGCGGGAAGGCCACCTTCTGAGGCTTCGCGTGCTTGATAGGTCGTGATGCACTTTTCGCGGATTTGTTTGAGAAGATCTGGACGTTCGCGGAGCGTGCTCTTGGCAGCTTCGCGACCGACGCCGAGTTTTTCTGAGTCAAAGCTATAGGTGTTCCCGCTTTTATTAATAACTCCGAGCTCAACGCCCGCATCTAAGAGGTCACCTGACACAGAGATCCCTTCGTTATACATGATATCGAATTCACAGGTGCGGAATGGGGCCGCAACTTTGTTTTTGACGATTTTCACTTTAACGCGGTTGCCAATGATCTTTTCTCCCATTTTTATCTGCGCAGAACGACGGACTTCGACACGTACGGAGCAGTAGAACTTAAGTGCATTGCCACCAGGCGTTGTTTCTGGGTTGCCGAAGACGATGCCGATCTTTTGACGAATCTGATTGATAAAGATGACCGTGGTCTTGGAACGGGAGATGATGGCCGTAAGCTTACGCAGGGCTTGAGACATGAGACGCGCTTGGAGCCCCATGTGTTGGTCTCCCATGTCGCCTTCGATTTCTGCTTTCGGTGTAAGAGCAGCCACGGAATCAACGACGATTACGTCAACAGCATTGGAACGGACGAGGGTTTCAACGATATCGAGAGCTTGTTCACCAGTATCTGGCTGTGAGATGAGGAGCTCGTCGATGTTTACGCCGATCTTGCGAGCGTAATCTGGATCGAGGGCGTGTTCAGCGTCTACGAAGGCGGCAACGCCACCGGTCTTTTGCGCTTCCGCAATGACATGCTGGGCGAGCGTGGTTTTTCCAGAGGCTTCTGGACCATAGACTTCAATAATACGACCGCGCGGGAACCCGAGGACACCGAGCGCCATATCCAGGGAGAAGCAACCGGTGGGGATGGCATCAATTTGCATTTTGCGGGCTTCGCCGAGACGCATGATGGAACCGTCGCCAAATTTTTCTTTAATTTGGTCGATCGCAGTTTTGACGGCTAAGGAGCGGCCGTCTTGTTCAGATTTTTTTGGCATAGGAAGTAAGGTTCGGGATGAATGAGTGTTCTATTTCCGTTCTATATGTACCATATCACCAGACCGCTTGCATGTGAAGGTACTGTCAAGGGATCAAGCCTCGTAGAAACGAGGCGAGAAGAGAAATAATGTATTATTTATTGGCAAAGGTCGTCTTGGTTACGGGCAACGTCCGTAGAAGTAGGGTTCGAGCGGGATGACGGGACGCACGCCGGGCGTGCGGCTCCAACGGTCGAGGCACAGCAGCGATTCGGCGTCGGCGAGCTCGTTTCCATCGAGCGTGATGGAGGCCACCCCGCCACGATTGGCGGGCGTTCCCCTACTCCCGGGCCAGTCGAGCAAGTACATGCCCGCGCAGTGAGCGGAGAGCACGAGCTGTCCTTGCAAGCGACCGCAAATGGAATAGCTCAGCGTGCCGCCCGGCGTGCTTTCGTGGGGATGACCGTCAAAATCGTAGAGAATGGACGACCATCCCGGCGTGCAGCGCGGCATGGTACTCGCATTGAGACGGATCGTAAGCGTATGGCACTCGATCGGTATAGACATGACGTCGGGGGTCTCCACGAGGGGGACGTCCGGGGTCGTCATGACATCGGGAATGGATGGGCTCGCATCTGGAGGAGGCGGAGGAACGAACACGTCTTCGACAGGAGCCGCGTCCGGCGGAGGCGTTGCGTCACGGGGCGGCGGGAAAGACAGCTCTGAATCCGCCGCTGCGTCACGCGGGATCTGGGACAGCTCGGCATCCGAGGCGGGCGTCATGCTGGCATCACGCCGGAACATGGTGACGGAGGCGTCGGGGACACGCGCCGCATCGAACAGGTTGGTCGACGCATCGTTGCGCGGCAGCTGATCGAACATCGGGATGGTGTTGTCGGCATCGACCTTGCTGTCGAGCGGACGCTCGGAACGAATTCCGGCATCCGCGATCGCTTCGAGATCATCGCCGACGGCGCAGGAGGACAGGCAGAAGATGCAGAACAGAACGAAGAGGAGGAGGGAACGGGAAGGCGAGATCGTGCGGATGAACTGGATGACCGTACGCATGACGCTACCTGTGTTTCTGAGGGGTATTCGCGTGCCTATCACGCGAGGGCTTCCTCCTCTCTTACGCTATGCATGACGTAAGAGAGGCAAAGCTCTCGCTTTGACGAAGGCAGTGAAGCTATTCCTCTGCGGGCGGTAACGCAGAGATAGAAGAGAACTGTCGTAGAAGAATGAGGGCATTCATCCGTGACAAGAAGAGGTGCGCGCTGGAACGTTCGAGCCGAAGCCAGAACGTGGAACTCTTACAGGTCGTAAAACGTATTCTTTCCTGTAGTGCTCCTTGCCGATGCGAACCTCACCTGTAGACTAAGGGTGAACGGGAAGGGTGACAAAAAAAGCGTTAGTGAGCGCTGACAGGTTTTTCTGTCTATGCTGTTCTTTTATGTATTTGTTGAGAAGGTTACTTATTTTATTTGTGCAGGAGAGATAACAGCTTTACTTGATCTTTGTATGCTGTGGATAATTTTATGTAGCATCCAGATGAAGAGATAGGCGACAAGTAGCCACGTGAGTGGGAGATACGTCTTATCTAGATACCCAAGTTTTATTTTTTCGGGCCAGCGCGCAATCGCTAAGATCGCCCATAAGCATCCAGATGCAGGCAATATGACAAGCTGTCCCAAGGAAGAAGCGGTGGGAATGATGAGGGCGAGTGAACCCAGAGCCATGATCCAGGGAATGAGCGGGAGAACGATGAGCCCGGTTGGTAATCCCCATAGAGTAAACGAGCCAAAGGCCCAAGCACTGTACGGAGTCGTTAGTATCGTGGCCGCAAGTGTCGAGACGATAATTTCACGAAATGTGTCTGAAGAAATATGCGATGCGAGCGCTGTATCAATTATTCGACCGTACGTGAGGAGACCCGTCATCGCGAGGAATGATAGAGCAAACGACGCATCGAATAAGAGCGCCCACGGATGCCAGAGCGTGAAGCCCAGGGCGGAGATGAGAAGGAGGCGGCTGGGACGGATGAGGCGACCTGTGAGCGGCGCGAACTGTACCAGGATTCCCATGATGGCAGCGCGTACGACGGCAGCCGAGGCTCCGACAAAAACAGTGAAGAGGATGACGCCAATGACCATGCCGACAAAACTTTGACGACGTGAGAGATGAACGAGGGCGAGACAACGGGCGACGACCACGACGATGATGGTCATGTTTGAACCGGAGACGGCGATGATATGGGTAAGCCCCGCATGGCGAAAGGCGGTTTTGGCGGCTTTGGATAAGTTGCGATCGCCGTAGAGGATGCCGGTGATGAGGGCGGCTTCATCAGGCACGAAGCGTTCACGAGCGCGCTTGGTGAGGGATGTGTGTAGATAGGTTAGCCAGTAGCGTGGATCGAAGCGGCTGGTGATGCGCGCGGATGGGCTACTGCTCGCAAGACCTTTTGGGTCGGCGAAGATGAGGCCGCGCGGAAGGTACGGTTGCGCGAGAGAGAAGCGATAGACCCCTAACAAGGAAAAACAGATGATGAGACAGAGTCTGGAAACAAACTTGGTAGCTACTTCTGATCCTATCTCTTTATAGAGAACGGAACCGACTCCCCCACTTATACTTATGGCGATGAGGAGCCAGTGCTGTGGGATGGGAAGATTGGGACGGATACTATGCAAAGCAACGCCTCCGAGAAAAGCGGCGGCGAAGTGACCCGCGTGGCGAGCGAAAGACATACAAACACCCCGTTCCATGGAACGGGGTGTTTGTCAACGGTTTTGAGATCAATTTTAGGCACCGATGCGGAAATAACAGACGTCGCCATCTTTCACGATATAGTCCTTGCCTTCGACACGGGTTAAGCCTTTGGCGCGACAGGCCGCCTCACCCCCATTTTCGACGTAGTCTTTCCATGGCGTGATTTCGACGCGGATGAAATTCTTTTCGAAATCGGAATGGATTTTTCCGGCAGCAACCGGGGCCTTACTCCCCTCTTTGACGGTCCAGGCGCGGGTTTCTTGGACGCCACTTGTGAGAAAGGTGATGAGGCCGAGTAAGCGATAGGCTTCTTGGATGAGACGATCGAGGCCGGATTGGGTTTGGCCAGCGAGCTCCAAGTATTCTTTCTTCTCTTCGGGACCCATGGAGGAAAGATCCGCTTCCATTTTGATACAGACCGGAACAAGCATCCCCTTCAATCCTTCGACGCGCGCTTTCCAGGAACCGTCTGCGAGTTGTGTTTCATTGACGTTTACAACGTAGAGCATCGGCTTGAGCGTGAGCGGATTGAGTTGGCGCAAAACCATTAATTCATCCTCTGTCCATTCAAGATCGCGGAGCATGACCCCTTTATTTAAACTCTCGACGGCTTTTTTGAGGGCGGCGATTTCGAGTTCGAGAGGCTTGGTCATGCCACTGCGTGATTGTTTTTCGGCGTTTTGGAGACGCTTGCCGACACTCTCGACATCCGTGAGGGCAAGTTCGGTGTTAATGGTGTCGGCATCACGGACAGGGTTCACCGAACCATCGACGTGCAGGATGTTGGTATCATCAAAGGCGCGGACGACTTGAGCGATGGCGTCGGTTTCGCGGATGTTGGTCAAAAATTTGTTGCCTAAGCCTTGGCCTTCGGAAGCGCCTTTCACGAGGCCAGCGATATCCACGAATTCGATGACGGTTGGCACGATGCGCTCGGTTTTATCTACAGCTCCCAACAGGGCGAGGCGTTCATCTGGGACTTCAACCACGCCGACATTGGGATCGATGGTACAAAAGGGGTAGTTGGCGCAATCGACTTGTTTTTTGGTGATGGCTGAAAAAAGCGTAGATTTCCCTACGTTTGGAAGACCAACGATACCGATTTGGAGAGACATATTGATGTGGGCGCATGGTAAGGGGTTTTGGGGATGTGGGCAAGGGGATGAACAATTGACGGATGAGCGGTTTTTTCGTACCCTCCGTCTACTATTATGCCTACGATTCAAAAGACGGATTTGCCTAAATCCCAAGTGAAACTCGAATTTGAAGTTGGATACGAGGAAGTGCGTGCGTATCTAGAGGAAGCGGCGCGTGAAATGAGCACGGCACGTCCGTTGCCGGGGTTTCGTCCTGGAAAAGCCAGCTTTGACGAGGTGAAGCGTGCGTATGGGGAGATGTCCTTGTTGCAAGCGTCCTTGGAACGGATCGTGCGCGCCTTCTATGCGAAAGCGATTTTGAACGAATCCTTGGATGTGGTTGGATCTCCTGATATTCAGGTTGATCAACTTACCCCTGGCCAGCCGATTAAATTTACGGTGACAGCCCCGATTGAACCAAAAGCCATTGAGCTGCCTGACCTTAAGAAGTGTTCTGTTGAACAGACTACGAAAGAGATTACCGACAAGGATGTTAACGAAGCGATTGAAGAGATGCGCAAGATGCGCCGTCAAGAAGTGCGCGCAGAGCGCGAGGCCACCCTTGAGGATTTGGTCGTGATTGATGTTTCGATGCTGAAAGATGGTGTGGTCGTAGATGGTGGAACGGGACGTGACTACCGCATCTACATGAATGAGCCGCATTATATCCCTGGTTTTACGGAAAAATTGGTCGGGATCAAGGCTGGGGAGGAGCGGAGCTTTAAACTCCCTTTCCCTACGGAGCACTACCAGAAACATTTGGCTGGCAAAGAGATTGATTTTACGGCCAAAGCGACAGGGGTGTTTGAGATGCAGTTACCACCCGTAGATGATGCCTTTGCACAGGGTGTTGGGTTAAAGGATATGGAGGAGTTACGAGGTAAGTTGAAAGAGAATTTACAGGTGGAAGAAAAACGTCGTCGCGAAGAAGCGAGTGAGATCGAGCTCTTGGAAAAATTGGTGGATGCTACGAAGTTTACGGAGGTGCCAGAAGTTTTGGTCACGGATGAAACGCGTCGCATGATGGATGAACTCCAGCATGGTGTGGAAGAACAAGGGATGAAATGGGAAGATTATCTTTCCTCGATTAAGAAAACGCGCGATGAATTGCGCTTGGACATGACCACGCAAGCGATTCGTCGGATTAAGACGGCAGTACTTGTGAAAGCGTTTGCCAAGCAACAACAAGTTGCCATTACAGAAGATGAATTGGATAAAGAAACGGATGATATCTTGATACGTATTCGTGAGAACGATAAAGAGACACGCGAACGGATTGCTTCGCCGGAATATCGCCAATATATCGCGATTCAGTTGCGGAATCGGAAGACGTTGGAGTGGTTGAAGAAGGAATGTGTGAAGGAGAAGAAATAGACCGTCATCCCGAACGGAGTCCGACGGAGTGAGGGATCTCGCAGCGGAACGGGTATCTTTCGGAATGAACAAGCGCCGCCTCGGAATGGGGTGGCGTTTTGTTTTAGGTATTTAAAAACCTCGACGCGGTGAGACCGGTGAGGATAGAAGAGATTAGACGGGGTCGGCACCCGCCCAGAAGCGAAGGTCCTCTGCGAGCTTGGGATTTTGGCGCTCGATCTTGGAAGCGAGAACGATCATGGGCTCCGGTTCACGAATCCCATCGGCGAAGAGATTGGCATCGGGAGAACGGGGATCGCGCAGCACTTCTCTTACGAGTCGGGCATCGCGACGAGCCACACTCTGCTTATCGACGTAACGAGCCGTACGGTTCTTATCCGTGTATAGAAGCGCCTGCTGCACGGCACGGAAGTAGGTGGAGTAACGCCAGTCCTCTCCGTCGTTTGGATCCATACAGGGAGCACAGAACCCGCGAGCGAAGAAGACCTCTTCAAGAAAGCTCTGGTTCCAGACTGCGGCAGCAACGGACGTCATGTGAGGCGGGGGAGAATTGAGGATGGCGAAGTAGCTCCAGCAGATCTTCTCGCGAAGATCCTTGAGCACCTCTTCGACGTTATTGGGACGATGATCCTCCATCCACATCTCGTCGCGACCCAGTACGAAGAAGGCGAGGATTCTGCGAAGCAGGTCTTGTGAGCGAATCCGTTTGAGCGCTTCACGCTGCTCATTGACGTCACTCGACATGCAGACGATGGCTGCCAGCATCCCTTGTATTGTTACCCGACGTGACATGGGCAACCTCCTAGTCGATTTATTAGCAGCTTTTGCTTATTTTGTCCAGGATCTGCTATCGTCTTTGCATATGTATTTTGGTTGTCATGTGTCTGTGGCGGGTGGGTTGCAGAACGCCCCGACGAACGCGGCGGCATTGGGATGCGAGGTGTTTCAGTTTTTTTCTCGTTCACCGCAGGGTGGTCCGGCACCTAAGATTACCCCCGAAATGGCGGATGCGTTTGCGCAGAACTGCAAAGATGGGAGCTTTAAGGAATGGGTCATCCATACGCCGTACTATATTAATTTTGCGAGTGAGCTCGAGAAAACACGTGGGAATTCGATTCGCATCGTACGAGAGGAATTGGAGCGCGCGACGTTATTGGGAGCAAAATACGTCATGTTTCATCCTGGGAGTGCGGGAAAAGGAGACCGTGATCAAGCACTGAAGTGGACGATTGAAGGGGTGAAGAAAATCTATGATGGGTATAAAGGCGAAGCGACTCTTCTTTTAGAAATCTCGGCGGGAGCTGGTGCGGTTATCGGCGCTTCATTTGAAGAAGTAGCGTTGATTTTGGATGGCGTGGATCACCCGGAAATGGGGGTGTGTTTTGATACGGCGCATGCGTTTGCAAGTGGGTATGATTTGCGTACCAAGAAAGAAGTCGACAAGACGTTTAATTTATTTGATGAGGTAATTGGCTTGAAGCGATTAAAGATGAGTCATTGTAATGATTCAAAGGTGGAGCTTGGGGCGCGGAAAGATCGCCATGAGCATTTAGGCAAAGGGTTTATTGGCGTGGATGGATTTGAAGCCATGATTGAGCACCCAAAGTTGCAGCACATGAATTTCTATTTGGAGACGGAGCATGATGCGGTGGAGGAGGATTTGAAGATTTTGAAAAAACTGCGAGGGTAGACGGGGAAAGGAAGTATTCGTTCTCCTCCTGAAGGAGTACGCATATTTTCCTGCTAGAAAATCTGCTCAAATTTAGCCGCCGTCGCGTCAAAATAGCCTCCTCGAAGAGGCAATGGCATACGTCCTTATTTTATGTCGATTTTACGAGTTACTGTTATTCCAAATGCGAGTAAAACGGAGATCGTGGGGTGGCAAGAGGGGGCTTTGAAGATTCGCTTGGCGGCGCCACCTGTTGATGGAAAAGCAAATGAGGAGCTGTGCCGTTTTTTGGCGAAGACGCTTGTAATCGCTCCTTCACTTGTTGAGATCGAGAAAGGGATGGCGGGGAAAAAGAAACGGGTTTCTTTGCCGATGTCGGAAGAAGATGTGAAAAATGGCTTGGTCTTATAAAAAAGAAGCGTCCGCTGCCTCAGAGTGAGGAGGGACGGGGGGTGGGAAGAGTGGCGCGAGACTCAGCGGATGGGTTGTGACTTGTCGGCGCGGCCGGCGTGATGAGCGGCGTATTTCATCAGCTCAGCGTGGGTTGCCGTGCAACCGAGGAAGCGGAGGGCGGCTTCGAGTTCGAGAATAGTGGGTCTTTTTCCTGTCGGGTTCTTCATGCGTTTCACCTCGAATGGAATTATTCCTTATTTTTTTATTTTTTGCAATTCACCTGGGAGAGGATCAATGCCCCCAATCGTCCAAGGATGACAGCGGAAGATACGCTTTACCCCAAGATATACCCCTTTAAATACACCAAAACGACCGATCGCGTCGTGCGCATATTGGGAGCAAGTGGGGTGGAATTTGCATCTTGGTTGGGTCGTGAGACGACGAAGCGGCCCATGGTCTAAAGACAGGGTGTTTTGATACAGACGTATCAGGTATTGAAGAAGGCGACGCATATTAGTTAGGCCTCAGGCATCAGAAATGAGGTGTTAGCGCAATGGTCGACCCCCGAGTCGACCTGTTTTTGTCTTTTGTCGTCATCCCGAACGAAGTCATACGTAGTGAGGGATCTCGCAGCGGAACGAGTATCCCTTTCATAGTCCTCCCCTTAAGGTGAGGGAAGGTGCCCGAAGGGTGGAGGGGTTATGACGGGTATCCTGGGCTACCTGTTTTGGGTCGAGATTCCTCAATCGTCGTCGGACTCCTCCTTCGGAATGACGAGGGGAGAAAGAGAACGCAGGATCAGTATTTAAGATGCACCCTTATATACAACCGACGTCTTACGTCGGGCTTTAGGGTTTTTGCGAGGCGTGGG
>CAZIQG010000005.1:7896-26270 GCA_964541725.1 uncultured Gammaproteobacteria bacterium | reverse complement strand
GACCGTCGTGATTTTTTGACGCAAATTACGAATGCGAATCCGGACTGGTGGGCTGATTTTGAATACCAATTTACTTTGAATGGGGCGACGACTCCCGTGCGCAAAGGGTTTATCCTGCCTAACAGTCAGCGCTACCTTACCGAGATCGGCTGGAAGGGTGAGACGGGCAATGGAGATCCTGAATTAACGGTCAACAACTTACGTTGGCATCGCGTAGACCCTAACAGCGTTGAGCGGGACTATGCTGCCTTTGCCGCCAACCGTCTACAACTTCAAACCACGGAACCAACCTATACAAACGATTTAGAGATCGGTGAGCAGAAGGTCGGACAAACGAATTTTGAATTACGCAATGCAAGCGGGTATGGATTTTGGTCTGTCGAGTTAGTTGTTGTGCTATTTCGCAATGGAGCGCCCGCAGCGGTCACACAACTCACACAAAACAGCCTTAAACCCGGGGAAGCACGCCCTATCTCCATCAATTGGTTTGATAATGTGAGCGGGATCGCTAATACCGTGGTGCAGCCGAATGTAAATATTTTGGATCCAGGCGTGTTTTTGCCACCAGATCGGTTTTAGTCTGGAGTTCACCATTGCGTCTTTTGTGGGGGACGCTTATAACAAGAGAAGGCTATGAACCGTCTTTTTTCGATTTTTGGATTATTAGATTGGACGCTGCTCCTTGGGGTGCTGACGCTTACTTCAATTGGGTTGTTGGCGATTTATGGGATTGGGATCTCACAAGAACCGAGTCAGTTATTTCCGTTTTACAAACAATTAGTCGCCGTCGCGATCGGGCTCATCATTATGACGGCTCTGACGATTTTGGATTATCGTCATGTGCGCTCGCTGAGCGTGCTGTTATATCTTGGAGGTGCCTTGCTGCTGCTCTTAGTACTTTTCTTTGGACAAACCGTGAATGGAACAAAAGGTTGGTTTCGCTTTGCCGGTCTGTCGTTCCAACCCGTTGAGATTGCTAAGTTAACACTCACCGCTTATTTAGCCGCGTTGTTAGCACGTGTCGGACGAGGACAATAGTCATGGAGTTTGTTATGGTTGAGTGGGTCAGCAACCGCCATCTATGGAATCCTCGTCATGTTGCAGCCAGACTTTGGCTCGACGATGGTGATGTTTGCGACCTGGGGGGTGTTGTGTCTGTTTAAGGGCTTACCAAAACGCGCGTGGATTATTTTGCCGGTTATCATTGCCCTCAGTGCGACGCTCGTGTGGTCATTTGGGTTGAAGCCCTATCAAAAAGCGCGCATCACCACGTTTTTGAACCCTACACATGACGTGCGTGGATCGAGTTACAATGCGGCGCAGGCACGGATTGCGATTGGATCGGGCGGATTATTTGGAAAAGGGATTGGGGAAGGCTCACAGGCACGTTTACGTTTTCTTCCGGAAGCCGCGACAGATTTTATGTTTGCTGTACTCGGTGAGGAATGGGGCTTTGTAGGAGTTTCGATCATCCTCGGCGTGTTTGGACTCATCTTGTGGCGCTACATCATGATCGCCCAAGGATCGGGGGATGAATTTGCGACCCTCTTACTGGTGGGGTTGGGAGCGATCCTGTTTATCCATGTGACCGTTAATACGGGGATGAACCTGGGGGTTATGCCCGTGACGGGTATCCCCCTCCCCTTTTTATCAGCTGCCGCTTCGTATATGACGGTGACCTTTATTAGCGTAGGTTGCGCGGAAAGTGTAGCGGTTCGCAAGCGTGGATCGAGTGGGACTTGAATATTTTACGGCCAACAGGTATGATAGGCGCGCTTTTTCATACCACCGGAGCGGTCCTGCGGGTATCGTATAGTGGTTATTATGAGTGCTTCCCAAGCACTAGAGGCGGGTTCGATTCCCGCTACCCGCTCCATCGAGCTGAGCTCGACTCCCCAGATACAACGAAGGAAGCTGAGCTTCCTGTCCTCGTCATCTTGGTCTTGGGAGTTGAGCCTAGCTCAACCAACCACCTACGTTCGGAACACGAACAGGGGTGGAATGCATCAGAACACAAGTCAAGCTAAGCTTGATCTTGCCTATTAGATCGTAAAGAAGCTCAGCTTCTTTACCCTAAGCAGCAAATCGAGCTAAGCTCGACGCCAACTTAGCTCAGCTGGTAGAGCAATGCTTTCGTAAAGCAGAGGTCCCGGGTTCGATTCCCGGAGTTGGCTCCACAAAAAACACTTCGCATACGCGAGGTGTTTTTTGTTTTAGTGCAATGACTCGACCTTGCCGAGCGAGAATGCTAGCTTAACAATAATGGACAGTATGACTATTTATCTTTTACTCCTCGCTTTGCTGATTCCGTCATCCACATCCCCTGCTCAGCATCCAAACATTGAGCGCACAAAACCATCCCTCCCTCAGACGGCCGAGGTTCGTTTGGATGGAAAGGAAGTGATACGAGGAACATTTCGCGCCTCCTGCCTGGCGCCGTGGACCAAAGACGTTCCAGGAACGTATGAAACGACTTTTAACGGCTATTCCCTTCGCATAGAAGAAAATCCTCCCGCAGGGATCAACACCCTTTCCTATGCGCGAGGCATCGTCCTCTACGCACCAGATGGCACACGCTATGGCAAAGTTTGGGGTGCCTCCACAAAATTATCAAAAGATGAGCGCGGCATTCACTTCCAAGCCCGCTTAGACAGCCAATACCCTGCCCAATCCCCTATTGATATTGATGTAAGAATTTTTTGTATTTAAAATTTTAGAGCCTTATATACACAACCGCATTCTTTGTTTTTTCGGTAAGAGCCGTCTGAAAGGCTGCATCATCATTCTTATACACTTCTTGCCTGACCGCTGTCTCAAGCGTTGCTGGACGAACCACGCGTTGACTAAATTCTTGGCGGGTCCAACCAAATGTCGTTTTTAGATACGCATCAATTTCTCCCGGATTGGTTGAGGTACCGGCACGCGCGATGAGTTCTTCAAAGGAACGGGTGACATCTTCATCCGTGAGGCGAAGATCGGCGGCTTCTGCGAGTTGTTTGACGGCGGCGGCGCGGATGAGTTGGTCGAGAATGAGTTGTTTAGCCTGTGTATCTAAACTGGTAGGCAAGACTTGTCCATCTGGGATGGCGGCCTGGCTCGCAGCTTCGGCGGCGAGGAAGGTTTGTGCCGCATCTTGTTGGATAAGATAGTCTTTATATGAAACAAAGAAGCCACCGACACGTGCGATGGGAACAGGTGCATACGAGACTAAAGACCTGACCCAGGGACGATCTTCGGGATGCCAATATAAGACATTGGCGAGGCCTCCGAGACCTGCCAGCGCGCCAAATAATACAACGGTTACCACGATCAGCATCCAAGGCTTAAACGAGATACGCATAACGATTAGGAATCAGGATGAAAAAAGTAACGCAACCATTTATGAGGATTTGAAACGACCTCTTCTGACTCTGAATCCGATAGATTGGTGAATGAGGGAGTCGTTATGGTGCGCGCATTGGCGGCTTGACCCAAGACAAAGACCTGTTCGCCTGGCTTTTGTAAGCCGAGACGTAGGCGCGCTTCTTTGTCGAGCGTATCTGGTGAGTGTAATTGACTTAATAGCTCTGTTAAATGCAACTTACGGCCTTCTAAGGCCGCGACTTGAGCCTGGAGTCCTTGGATTTCTTGCTCGACTTTCCAGCCCTGATAGGTTTCGCGTGCGCTGGAAATCCCTAATAAAACCAATACAACCGCGCACGCCGCAAAGACAAACGACCAGCGTGTGTAAGGATTCATTCCAAGCGTTCGTTCACGAGGCATACTTATAAGAGGCGCTTCTCTAAAAGAGCTTTGACCGTTTCTAATGTTGGCGTTTGAGCTCTGTCCACGAGCGCATGCACCTCTGAGCGAAGATCTCGCGGTTTCTCTATAGAAGCATTCATTACACCTCCATCAGCGCCCGACTGACGGAGAGATTCAATATGCGCTCGCGCCCGTTTAGGTGATGGGATTCTGGAGATAGTGATCTCGCCGACCGCGCCTGCCGCGCGTACTCGGAGCGTTCCGACACGAAAGAGGGTTTCTAAGATCCCTTTGGATTCGCAGACTAACTCATGAATGGACGTGAGTGATACTTCTTGGACGACACGGTTCCAAAGACCATTTTGCGTCACGCGAATAAGGCGCTTGCTCGTAAGAATGAGGGCGTTGGCATCCCAGGCATAGAGCGCGCGTAGAGCGATAACGATCCCACTCGCTAATAACAATGAAAATGCGATGACGCCGCCCGCTCCTTGGCGCGTGAGGGAGAAGAGCAAAAAAAACGGAACCGCAATAAGGAGCGTAGCGAGTAACAATGGTGGGAGGAGGAGACCACGATGACGACGAAAGACGGCCTGGACGTGTTCATCAGGCTTAGGTTGGATAACGTCGGTAAGACGCAACATGAGGCAAGTGTAACGCAAAAGTGGCCAACTAAGAAGTGGCCTTGCGTGATAAGGCCGCCTTGATGGCCTGTTCTGCGGCAGCGCGTTCGTCCCAGGGGAGCTTTTCGCCATCGGCGACACAGATCCATGGTTCGCAGCCTTTGCCGGTTAATAAAACCAGGTCTCCAGGTTCGGCGAGTTCCATCGCTTTATTGATGGCGGCCTGTCGATCAAGAATGGAATAAATTCCATCATTTACCACCCTACCCTCTGCAACCGCACCCGCAATAATCTGATCAATAATTCCTTGCGGGTTTTCATCGTACGGATCTTCATTGGTTACGATGGCGATATCCGCGTTTTTAGCAGCAAATGCCCCTATAAGTGGGCGGCGTGAGACATCGCGACCGCCGCCACAGCTTCCCAAGACATGGATCAAACGTTTATGCGGTACGACTTTTAAGGCATCGAGACATTTCTGCAAAGCTTCTGGTTCATAGGCGTAATCGATAATCACCGTCCAAGACTGCCCCCCCTCGACACGCTCGAGCCGTCCAGGCACACCTGGGACCTCGCTTAATTTTTTTGCAGCGACCTTCAAATCAACTCCCAACACACGGCAGACACCGAGAGCGGCGAGGGCGTTTTCTAGGTTATGCTTTCCAGGTAATGACAGGGAGAGTGCCACTCCGTCTACGCGGCAGGTGGTCGACTTCGCTTGATAGACGATGTTGGTCGCCACCAGATCTTCTCTGTGCTCTTGCAGGCTGTACCAGAGTTTTTTTACCCCTGGCCCTTGGCTCGCGTAAAAATCGGCGTGATTGCTGGCTCGATTAAGGACGAAGGCTTTTGGAACTGGTTTGTCCTCAATGGTTTTTGGCGGGGCCTCTGCCACAGCCTTAAATAAGGCGGCTTTTGCTTGTTTATACGCTTCAAATCCCCCATGCGACTCCAGATGTTCAGGGGTAAGATTGGTGAACACGGCCACATCATACTCAACCCCTAGATGGCGATACTGTACCAACCCCTGAGAAGAGGTTTCAATGACAGCATACTTACACCCCGCCTTCACCATGTCATGCAACATGCGTTGCACAAAAAATCTCCCCGGCATCGTCATCTTGGTGCGGTTGATCCACTCCTTCTCCCCTACTTTCATGATGGCGGTGGTGGTACAAGCGGTTTGGTAACCGGAGGCTTCTAAGGCTTTGGCGATCAAATAACTGGTGGTCGTTTTGCCATTCGTGCCCGTGACCCCGATCACAACCAACTTACGGGCAGGATGTCCGTAGAAAAAAGCTGCAAAACGCGCTAAGGCGTAATGATACGGCAAGAGCCATTTGGCCGGGATGTGAGATTTTAGGCGATAGAGGAGAGACATACGGCTAGAGGCTGTAGGTGACGAGAGATACGATAGCGAAGACCACGGCAACCGCCAAGGTGCCTACCGCGAAGGGAACCGCCAATTCCAGACTATAGAGGCGTGCCAACATAAGCAGAGAAACACCCACCACTTGCAAGATCATTTTTATTTTCCCAAATTCATTTGCCGAGGAAATCTTTCCTCGTGATCGTCGGTATATAGCGGATAAGACGATCAAGACCTCCACGAATAAAATAATCGCTGCGAAGGCCGGGTTCACTTGTTGCGCAACGAATAAAATAACAACAGAGCCAATGAGGAACTTATCGGCGATCGGGTCTGCGGTTGTCCCCCACAGCGTGATCTGTTTGCGGGTCCGTGCCAGTGAACCGTCGATCGCATCCGTAAAAGCCGTGGCGATAAAGAGAGGGAGGACAATTCCCCACGCCTCTCTCCATAAAAAATAGAGCACGACCGGCGTGAGCAAAAAGCGCAGATAGGTAATGTAATTTGGCGTAATCCTTTTTGGAATGAGACGCAAGATCGTCTTGGCCATGAAACGATCATGGGGAAATAACCGAATATTGTCATTGGTCATGAGCATAGCCAAACTCTACCCCTCTTGTCGGTTTTCGACTAGCATACGTGCATGGACCATCGATCCCTTCTCTTAGAGGCAGCTGTTATGGGCCTAGTGCTCCTCCTTACACCATTCCTTGCCCCACAAACCCTTGTTGCGGGCGCGGTGGCGTTATTCTGTTTATTTTACGCGACGCACCGCTTTGCTCCGCGCTTCTTTCCGCATCATGCTCGCGTTCCTCGCTTGCTTCTTACCTTGATTACGTTACTCGGTATTCAATCCATCCTACAAACACTGGCCTATTATTTGAATATTCCACTTGGGCCATGGACAGACGCCGCGACAGAACTCCTGAGCATTTGGATTGGTACCGTCGCTGTCTTTTTTACCAAATCCGCGACAGAAGAGACGGATCCTTCCTCAGATGAGGCACCTAACACCGCATCCTCTTTTCTTCGCCGCTGCATACAAGAAAAAAGGCTCTTTCTGTTTCAACTGGTCTTGCTTGGATGCACAGGCGCGAGCGCGAGCTACATCATCTACCATACTCATCGCCTCGCGACGACGGCGGCCATCCGTACTCCGTGGGAGGTCTTGCCGCCGGGGATTCTGCTCGCCTTTACCTGCGTTTTTGCGGCTGCATGGCTCATGGCGTGGCGTGGTCGGTCCGTGGTTCTTACCTGGCTCCTGGCGGCCGGCTTTTTCCTCCTGATTGCGCTCATCACTCCCCTCCTCTATCCGTTAGGCTTTGGGTTTGATGGATTTTTACATAGAGCGAGTGAACTGATTCTATTTCAAACGGGCAGCCTCCAGCCAAAACCATTTTATTATATTGGACAGTACACGCTTATCACATGGCTTGCGCGTACACTCATACTGTCAATCCAATCGGTTGATACGTTTTTGTTAGCGGGATGCGTGGCTCTTCTGCCTGCGACGTTTGCCTTGCGCATTCCCTCGGGCGAGAAGCGATTTTTTCCGGTGGTAGAACAGATTGCCATGAGCCTCATGGCTGTGCTCGCCCTTATCCCCCTCAAACCCTGGATCACGACAACTCCCCAATCATTCGCATACCTTATGGGATTGGGCGCACTTTTCCTAGCGAGCCTCCCAGAAAAAAAGAGCTCTCCTTTTTCTGCGCTTGTCCTAGGCGGGTGGAGTGTCGTCATCCATCCCTTAGCCGGATTACCCCTATTTGGCGGAACGCTGCTCGCTCTCAGTCATTCTTGGCTTATACGCTTTCCGCGGATACGCGCTCTCACCTCTGCCTGCCTCGCGCTCGGGACAGCTCTTATCGTTCCGTTGGCTTTTTTCCTCCACAGTCGTCTATCTGGCATACAGATTACGTGGGATGCCTCCGGAATTTTCTCCCTAGCGCGATGGCAGGCATTAACCACGACATTGATCACCCCTCCGCTTGGCATTGCCCTCTGGCCAGACTGGGCAGCGTTTGTTGAGTATCTTTTTCCTTTGATTCTCCTCGCCTTTGTTGTTACCGGCCTATGGAAATGCGCGGAACAAACGGCGTCCGAAAAACAAACGCGCTACACCCTGGCGTGGGTCAGTATCACGGGAATACTGGTCATGCTGGCCGCATGGGGCATGCAACAAGCGGCGACCTTCACATTTCTCATTACCTACGAACGACAGGATTATATCCAACGCCTCTTTTTTATTGGACAACTCCTCTTGCTCCCAGCCGCCGTATCTGGCTTTGTGCGGGTTTGGAACTACGTAAAGCGGCAGCCCGCTCTTCCCTTTTTTGCCTTTATCGTATTTACCATAGCTTGGCAGGCCGCACGCATCTATCGCGCCTTTCCTTATCATGATGCAACGCACATTGAACACGGCTGGAATACGAGTCAGGCAGCGTTAGAAGCGGTGCGCTGGATTGAACATAACAGCAAGAATCAACCCTATACCGTGTTAGCAGACCAGTCGGTAAGTGCCGGTGCGGTGGCGGAACTCGGGTTCAAACGCTACGCGGACGACATCTTTTTCTATCCTCTGCCAACAGGAGGCGCGCTCTATCAAGTGTTCTTGCGCGCCGCAACCGCCCAAGTAAAAAAAGAAGATATCGAAGAAGCGGCGCGCTTGGGCAAGAGCTCACTTGTCTATCTTATCCTCAGTGAGTATTGGTGGCAGGCGGACGAGGCTGCGAAACAATTGGAAGCGTTGGCCGGCAACAGCTATAGCATAGACGGAGGCGCTATGCGGGTTTACCGATTTGAGGTAAATAACGCTAAGAACCGCTGAGCATATATATCTGGCCGGTGGTCTTCCGCGATACGTTGGATAATTCTTGATTGGTGCAGATAAATTTCTGGATCTGTCAGTCGCTGAATCGCTTGGCACCAGGCTTCCGCGTTATTGTAGGAACAAATCATTTCTGCACCTGCTTCCCCCAGCGTTTCAGGAATCCCTCCCCGACGTGAGGCGATTACAGGCAGATTCACCGATGCAGCTTCTAAAATAACCGTAGGCTGATTTTCATGGATCTCGGAGGGAACGAGAAGAATATCTGCCTCTCGCATGATACGTAAGACGCCTTCACGATCTTGTTTTCCATGGAAAATAACCTGCTTCCCGCTGGTTTTGAAGAGATCCTGATCTGGACCTTGTCCAACAATATGTAGTTCAAATGAGGTGCGTAGAACCTGAATAATATCAAGCAGAAGACGACTGCCCTTCGCATGAGAAAGATGGCCCACGAAGAGGAGGCGTAATGGCTCGTGTAACCCACGCGAAACTGGATCTATTTGAGGTCCAGGATTCGGAATCACGTGCACACCTATATCTGCCCGATTCCTCTGCCGTGTAAGTAAAAAGCGATGCAAGTGCTGCTCTATCAGCCAATGCGTGGGCGAAATAACGATATCCGGTCTCCCGAACGCATGAAAGCGTAAAAAGGCCCATCCAAGCTGCCAAAATGTGACGGGACGCAAACGATAGAGCTGGCCTGATGGCTCAAATAACTGGATGTCGTGTAATACATGAAACCAACGCACCCCAGCGGCCTTGATCATCCTTGGCGTAGCAAATCCGCAACCCGTTAGATTATGACTAAGTAAGATATCCGGCTTCCACGCAAGAATATCTCCAGCCAATGACGACTTCGCGAAGAGATCTTTGAGGTGATGCCCCAGGCGCTTCCATACAGGGGCATTTATCCAAGACATCTCTGGCGACCAAACTTGTACCTCATGACCCGCCTGCCTCAGTATCTCAACTTGGACTTCAGCGATATGCGCAGCTCCCCCCCTGTGCGCAGGGGGATAGGCATTGGTGAGTACCGCGATACGAAGGGGAACCATACGCTATAAAGCTTGATACACTTCTATCAGCTTGTCGATGTGTGTTTTTTGAGAAAACCGCTGATAAACATGGTCACGGGCGTTTTTTGCGTATTCTTGGCGCTTTTCTTGATCTTTAAGAAGGGTCGCGAGTCCATGGGTAAGCTCTGGTACCGAGCCGGGCGTGACCAAAATTCCGGTCTCGCCATCTCGAACAACCGTGCGGACGCCCGGCAACCGCGAAGCAACCACAGGCACTCCACAAGCCTGAGCTTCGAGCGCAACGAGCCCAAAGGCTTCGGCGGCACTCATAGAAGGAAAGGCGAGGACATGTGCGTCACGATACGCATCACGCAACGCTTCGCGAGAGAGACGACCGAGGAATGTTACACGGGAAACAAGTCCTCCTGCTTGCACCTCTCGCTCAAAGGCAGGGCGCTCTTCGCCATCCCCCACAATCGTTAGCTTAACGGAGGGAGGGAGCCTTACCATTGCCTGCAACAAAAGAGACAACCCTTTGAAATGGTGCGCCTTGTCGAGACCTCCCACAAAAAAAATCTGTGCATCATCTTCCAATGATTGGATGACGTTCTTCTGAGGAGAGAAGAAGTCCGTGTCGAGGGCGAACGGAAGTTGTATTATTTTATTTTTGAGTTCTGGGATGAGCGAGGTGAGGGATGAATGCTCTGCATAATCGCGGGATGAAACGAGGATCCGTGTCGCATGACGCAAAAGACGCGGCTGAATCAAACGGCGATGTAAAGAAAACATACCTCCTCTCCAATCGTCCGCCTGTGCATCCATATGAAACGTGACGACGGTGGGTTTCTTGGGTGGTGCGAGCAATAATCGCTCAGCGACGCCATACCACGGATAGTGGAGATGAAGAATATCGGCGTCTGCCACCATCCGATCCAATCCTCGCACAACGGCCGCGTTGCCTACTTGAATGTATGTAGGCAGGCGAATGATATCCGCATTTACTTCTTGCTTAATTCCTGGCACGTTCGCTGATCCCGATTGACTTGAAATAAGCACGGCTTTCACTCCCCTCTCACATAAGCCCACCACCTCGTCATAGGCCACCTGCCCTATCCCCCCTATTTGTGGAGGAGCCGTACAGGCAAGATGCGTTACTTTCATAGATAGTAGGCGTTAGGCATCAGGAATTAGGCCCTAGGAGGTAAAGGCGCGCATGCATTAGACCTTACTTTTATTCCACTCTCCAAGTGCTTCCTTGCGGACGAGGTCGGTGAGTTGGCGTTCGAGGCGGTGGTGAGCAATGTGTAATTGAAAGACTAATACGAGCAATGTGATGATAGCTACGTATAATATTAAATCAGCCCCACGACCGACCCCTAAAAATTGAGCTACTTCACTGGCCGCTTCCGGACGTGCGACCACGATCGCGGCTGCGACCCAGACGGCGCTCCAAGCTACCGCCTCCCAGAGACGAATAGCGCTTTGACGCTGGCGGCGCCAGGTCATCAGTAAAACAAGTGCCAGAATTCCCCACAAGATAAAACGGATGAGCATAGATGAGAGGAGAGAGCTTTTAAGAAACGAGCTCGCCTAAAAATAATTCCCAAATAATCTTAAAGGCATGACTGGCTTTTTGACCTTTCTGCAATGAGGCACTGGTATAGCGCACCTGCACCGGTACTTCCTGCCAACGGAATGAGGAACGAGTGACCCAACGCAGGATTTCCGAACAATGCGCCATCCCATCTTGGGAAAAGACTAATGCCTCTGCCACCGGGGTGCGCATAGCACGTAATCCACTTTGAGGATCTGTGATGGTGTGAGGGATACCGAGGATGTACTGACTAAATAAGCGCGCGGCTTTTAGTAAGAGGGTGCGTGAAACAGGCATCCCGTCCGCCTCGATACCCGCAAAACGGGAGCCGTAGACCACATCTGTTTGGTGGGTTTTTAAGGGTGCGAGCAAGGGGACGAGGGTTGAGGCATCATGCTGACCATCTGCGTCGAGGTGTACAATGATATCTGGTGCGAGCGTCAGGGCGGCCATGGTTCCGGTTTTAAGGGCGGCCCCTTGGCCACGGTTTATCCCGTGACGGATGAGATGAACACCCTCTTTTTGCGCGACAAACGAGGTCTCATCTTGAGATCCATCGTCTACGACCACGATCTCATCTACAAGTGCTTTTAATGACGCTAAGACGGCTCCCAGACGGGGAGCTTCGTTATAGGCAGGAATTACCGCTACTGTACGCATCTATAAGGAGTGTAGCAGGTTTTTCCCCCACAGCAAGCAGGTCGCATTTATCCCACGTACGAATGCAAACCAAGCAGAGAACGGTGCGAAACCGCATATTCTACGGTACGACGCAGACCGTCATCCAGGGTCACAAGCGGCAACCAACCAAGATTTTCTTTAATCTTGCCCAAATCTGGCAACCCTAACGGAGTCATGAAGAGCAGGGCATCTTTGAAGACGATCTTGGAGCTAGAACCCGTCATTTCTAAGATTTTTTGTGCGACATCCAAAATACGCACGTCGATATCGCTTCCAATGTTAATCGGACCGAGCCCCGCCGGAGCCGCCATCATTTTTATCAAGGCTTCTACCGCATCCGAGACATACAAGAGTGAGGTACGAAAACTCTCATCTCCGTAAATCTCTAAATCTTTTTGGTCGAGAGCGTTTAAAATAAAATCTGGAATCATGTGCGCCTCATAGAGCGGCATGCGTGGTCCATACACACGGAAGATACGTGCGATGCGAATATCGAGCCCCTGTACTTGCGCATAGGTCGCGCACATCGTTTCGGAAAAACGCTTCCCCTCATCATAACAGGCGCGGGGAGAAAGAGCGTCAGCAGAACCATGCTCCTCTTCTTTAAATCCATGGCCATCGGCAGGACGAGCGCCGTAGACGACAGAGGTCGAGGTATGCACGACGCGTGAATGGAACCGTGCCGCGAGATCGAGCACGTTCTTCATACCAATAGAATTGGCATAGAGCGTCTGCATTTTGTACTGGTCAAACTTTTTAGGACTGGTAGGACAAGCTAAGTGGTAGATTTCTTGGATCCCCTGTACCTTGAGACGGAAACGCGTCAGCTCTGGGTAGGCTTCGGGATCAAAGGGAACGTTTATGTCGTGGCGAATAAACTCAAAATCCTGGTTTTTAAGCAGGCTATCGATATTTGATTCTTGGCTGGTGACAAAATTATCTAAACAAATAACCCGCGCATTTCCCTGTTTTAGGAGCGCTTCGCACAGGAAGGAACCAATAAACCCCGCGCCACCCGTGACAAGGACGTTTTTTTTATCGAAGACGACAGAGCGTTCAGACATAGAAGATAAAATCAAAGATCAAAAGTAGGTCGCACGCGATTCACGAAACGTGAAGAATTTATGCGTAAGATACGTATAGAATGGGATAATGACCGCTACCACAAAGATAACGACCAGATCATGGGCATGCAAGAGATGATACCCCACCCAAAAAAGAAAGGACTGGATCAAAATCGCACTCAATGCGACACCTATATACCGAATCGCCTGGGAACGATGTCGACCCTGTGAACGAAATGTCCAACGACGATGAGCTAGATAATTTAGGATGGAGGTGATCGCGACGGCTAAGAAATTTTCTAACGTACGGTTCCCCGTTGGCCAAAGAATCCGAGAAATTAGGTAATAAACGGAATAATTAAAGAGAAAGCTCACGCCGCCGATACACAAAAAACGTACTACCTGCTCGCCCTCCTCGCGATGATGCGTAAATCGAGCGGGAAGAAAAGGAAGGCTCTTATCAAATATCCAACGGATCATAGGAGGTTTATTTCAGCTTGCGAACAAGGGCTTGTAAAGGCACGAGAAATTTTCGCTGTATCTTGTTGGATGCGCTACTTATTTTTAAGCGTGGCGCAAGATACGCATAGGATGAAGACGAGTCCGCCTGGGACGGGACCACATCGTCCATGACGGCACGGCCTATGTCTAGTCTCCCATACCCCAGAACAGTTTTCGTTCCTCGCTCTTGATTCTGCGACGTGGGAGCGGCCGTTGTATATAAACGCGTTTGTATCTGTTTGACCGTCCATGATGGATGGATCGACTTTAATAAGGCTGCCGCCCCAGCGGTTAATGGTGCCGCTAAGCTCGTCCCCCCTACCCCTTCGCGATAATATGGGACACTGACGGAGGGATCGGGCAGCGAGGAACTTCGTGCATAGCTTGGCCGCGCCGCAATAAGGTCATAGGCGGGGGCAGAAATATCGGTACAACGCTTTCCAAAATTTGCATAGGCAGCTTTTTGGTCCTGCTTATCGGTTCCTCCTACTCCTATGATAGAGTCCTGCCCGCTCTCCCCACACACAGGATAGCTCGGTAATTCATCAATATCTGTTCCCTGCACGTCTTTATCATTGTTTCCACTCGCCCCCACAACCACCACTCCCGCATCCAGCGCGCGTTGGACCATCTCGGTCAGGGCAGGATCCTGCTCGTATCCGGCTAAACTTAAATTAACCACGCTCGCCCCCATCCGTACGGCGTAACGCAGAGCCTGTATGATATCCTGGGTGGATCCAGATCCATTCCCATTAAGCGCCACGAGAGGCATAAGCCGCACGTTCCATGCCACACCCGCCATTCCAATCCCATTATCTCCCTTGGCTCCAATTAAAGAAGCGACCATCGTCCCGTGACTCCATGCCTCTTCCGACTGACCAGGGGCGTATATCGGCTGGATGTATGGACTACGCTCTACAAAATTCCATCCATGCACATCGTCGATAAACCCATTTTCGTCGTTGTCTATTCCATCCCCTTCACGTTCTTGGTCATTCGTCCAAATACTCTCTCGTAAATCAGGATGAGTGATATCAACCCCGACATCAATGATTGCCACGATGACATTCGAGGTACCCGTTGTTACCGTCCAAGCTTTGTCCGCTCCCGTTTGGCGCATGTACCACTGCTGGCTCCATAGGGGATCGTTCGGTATAACCCATAAGGAAGAAGCGTCTTCGGATTTTATCTCCGGTAATGGCCTGGACGTCACTGTCGCCCCGAAGACAGAAGAAGACGCCAAGCCTACACCAATAACAAGACAAGAGAACACGCCAGCCACACGAATAAACGTGCTCACAGGCTGACCGTAGACAAACATCATAGAGATAGTCTACCGTATAACCAACGAAGGCGAAATGGCCTTCCTCCTATGATACAAGCCCAACAACACCTGAAACGCCTGATTTTAATTACGGGTGATTTTTTACTGCTAGAAACTTGTATTGTCCTCACCCTCTTTATCCGCTACGGGAGCTTGAATGCCTGGCCGAGTCATATCGCCCCCTTTACGATTGTTACGTTCCTTTGGATTATTGGATTTTATATCGCAGGACTGTATGACCTTGCCCTGGGCCAAGATCCCCTCAAACTATTCCGGACGTACCTGGAAGGAATGATCGTAAATCTGGGGGTTGCCTTTGGGTTCTTTTACCTCTTACCCATCTTCGGCATCGCTCCACGCACCAACCTCCTCCTCTATTTTCTCATTGCTCTCTTACTGGGCTATGCGTGGCGTATCTGCTTTCATCGCTTCATCATGGGAACCTTTGAACGGGAACGAGTGTTATTCATTGGTTCTATTCGTGAAGCCCTTGAGGTTCATGCGTTGTTGCGTGCGAGTTCATTGGGGGCTGACTTAGTTGCCGCCGTGATTACCCATGACGCTCCTGAGGCGCACATGCCATTTACCTGCCTACTTGTCGGGCAGATTTCACGTGCCTCTATCCAAAAACACTTAATCCAAACCGTCGTCCTTGGAACGAAGCTGGACGAATTCCCTCAAATTACAAACGTCTTATATACCGCCCTCTTTGACCAACTCACCATCCTAGACCGCGCAGAACTAGAGGAAGCAACCACCGGACGTATCCCGCTAAGCTATGTGAATCAAAGTTGGTTTTTACAGCATTTAAACGAGTCAGAAAAAGCCTGGTACGAATCCTTTAAACGTGGGATGGACGTCTTTCTCGCCATTCCTTTTGCCCTGCTTACCCTGCTTCTCACTCCGATCGTTACGATCTTGATTAAACTTAGTTCGGCAGGCCCAATCTTTTATTCCCAAACACGGGTAGGTCGTCATGGAAAACACATAAAAATCTGGAAATTTCGTACGATGGACGTGAATGCGGAAAAAGATGGACCTCGTTTTACCGCCTCAACCAAAACAGACCCTCGCGTCTTCGCCCTTGGCCGTTTATTGCGTCAACTACGCATTGATGAGCTCCCTCAGATTTGGAATGTCATTCGAGGAGATTTATCTTTCGTCGGCCCGCGACCCGAACGTCCGGAATTTGTCACTCCCCTTATCGAACGCATGCCTTATTATAGCCTGCGCCATTTGGCGCGGCCGGGACTTACTGGCTGGGCTCAGGTACGCTTTTTAGAGCCAACCTCCAGCCTGGAAGACAACCTCAAAAAACTTCAGTACGACCTCTTTTATATTAAACACCGCTCGCTCTTACTCGATATCGCCATCTTATTAAAGACCGTAGGAATCATTCTTCGTCGTCAGGGCACATGATCCAGTCTCTTTTTACAAAAGGTTGGGGTCTTTTTCGCGCACGACGGATTTTAGTCGTATGCTTTCTTGTGTCCGGCCTGATACAAGCATCTGTCGTGGGCTACATGGCCTATAAAGGCATTGTCGCCTCTCCTCGGTATGACGCCACGGAATATCGCCTCCTTGCACAAAATCTCTTACAGCATGGAACATTTAGCACCAGTCCCGCTCAGCCCCTCCTTCCGGAATTACTCCGAACCCCTGGCTACCCCCTCCTCCTTGCCGCAACATATCTGATTGAGCCAAAAGGGTATTTGATGCTCTTCCTCCACATTCTTGCGCGTCTGTGCGTTGGATGGATGATCTATCAGCTCTGTCGCCGTTGGCTCACACAACCCTATTGGATCGCCACGCTCGTTACGTCTTTTTGGTTGTTCGATACGTATACAGTATTTATCGGCCTACAAACATTTAGTGATACAGCTTTTACGTTTTTTGTATGCGCGAGTTTCTTCCTCGCGCTCCTTGCTCCTCAGCAACGCCGTACACTCTATCTAAGCCCCATCTTGTTGGGTTTTGCTATCCTCATCCGTCCCCAGGGCCTTGCCTTCCTCCCTTGTTTGCTGGCCGTGTTTTTTTTCCAAGCCATTCGCTCGCCAAGACAATGGTGCATCCTCCTCCTTAGCGCGTTATCTATTCCGATGGTGTGGATTGGACGGAATAGTCTCTATGTAGGAACCCCCATCTTGAGTAGTACGCGTGAGTACAATACTGTCTTGGGAATTGGAAATGCTGATCCCGCCTATCGCGGACAACTGACTGAAGCGCACCGCGAACATATTTTACCCGCCGTAGATCTTGGAGACGGGAAGGCGCCCTTTAGAAACAACTGGCTCTATACAACCGAAGGCTATCCAGCTTTACGAGGTGTGTTTGATCGGGTAACGAGCCAGTACGGCTGGAAAAAATCTCTCTTATTATCCTTGCGCCAAACTCCACGTATTTGGTATGGGACAACACAAATAACCGTTTTTGATAGCCTGGAACACTATTACACGCCTGCGGTGCGGCAACTCCTTTTCAGTATAGACATTATCTCCGTCTTGTTTTTAGCGAGTCTAGGCTTCATCGGGTTGGCATTTTCATTAAAAGATGCTCGCCATAAACCGCAGCGACTCCTCGTCTGTTTCGCCTTTGGGATTATCCTCGCCTCCTTCCTTAACGCTGGCATCGTTGTCCATCGTGTTCGTACACCCTTACTCCCGTTCGCCCTGTTGCTGTGCGCCTACGGACTATCTCGGATTACAACACAGGCTCAATCCCCTCTTCACGTAGTAGATCCATCAACCCCTGCTCGAACGGAATCTGAGGATTCCACGACAACATCTGCTTTGTAAGCGAGATGTCCGCCAGGGTGTCACGCGCCTCCCCTTTTCCCCGAGGAGATTCACGATGTGTAATCTGTTTACTGATTTTCTTAGCAATAAAATTAACAGAGTAACGTTCCCCGTTTCCCACATTAAGGACTTCTCCGCTTCCAACCTTGGGTGACTGCATGGCAGCGATATTGGCGGAGACGACGTCTTTTACGTGCGTGAAATCACGAGTCTGCTCTCCATCCCCATCGATCGTGAGCACCTCTCCCGCTTTTGCCTGACGCATAAAAATCGCGATGACCGTCACGTAGGCTCCATCGTTGGCCATGCGAGGGCCATAGACATTGAAGTAGCGTAAAGATACGGTTTCGAGTCCGTAAAGAGAGGCAAATTGCTGACAAAATAATTCGCCGACGTACTTCTGGAGTGCGTAAGGATTTAATGGATTGGGACGCATGTCCGGCGTGAGGGGCAATTGCTCTTGGTTTCCATACGCAGAAGACGTGGCACTATAAACAACGCGCTTCACCTTGGCATCACGGGCGGCGACGAGGGCGTTCAATGTCCCCATGATGTTGCTTTTTGCCGTTTCAACGGGCTGGGCAATGGAGAGCGGAACACGCGGCAACGCACCCACATGAAAAAGGCCGTCTACCCCGTCGAAAGCGGGACGGATCGCATCCAGATTGCACAAATCCGCTTCAAAAAATTCTGCCCCGGCAGGGATATTTTCTCGTTTTCCGGTCGAGAGGTTATCGAGGACGCGGACACGGTGACCTTGGGCTAACAAGGCTTCCGTTAAATGGGAACCGATAAACCCGGCGCCGCCGGTCACGAGATAGAGAGACATA
>CAZIQG010000005.1:0-7796 GCA_964541725.1 uncultured Gammaproteobacteria bacterium | reverse complement strand
TAAGATTTTTTAGGGGAACCTTCTTGCCATTGAATGTCCATGCCTTGGGCGGCGACGAGGGCGTTGTTGTAGTCTTCAGATGACTGAAGGAGTGTGAGATCAACCCCGCGGGCGGCGGCTAATTGGATAAGGGCGCGCGTATCTTTAGGTAAGCACTTGCCCCCATAGCCACGATAGCCCTTATGAAAAATATCGAGATGCGTACGACCAATACGCTTATCGGCCGCCATACATTCTTTGACGTTGTCGTAGTCCACCCCCATTTTTTGCGCCAAGTCGTACATCTGATTGGAAAAGGTGACTTTGACGGCAAACCAAGTATTACCAGCGTACTTGACCATCTCGGCAACCGTAGAGGGAACAACGCGCTCAAAGGGAGCGAGCGGAAGCATCGCCATAATGTCTGCGGCGACGGTGTAACTCTGCTCGGTGGTACCAAGGATCTGGCGATCAGGGAAATTCATGTCTTGGTCTGCGGTAACTTCCGTCAAAAACTCAGGATTATACATGAGCTTATGATGCGGATATTCTGCCTGGAGCATTGCCGTTGTACCCGGAATAACCGTAGATTTTAGCACGACAATTTTTCCTCCCTGGATTGCATCAAGAGCTGAACGTACATAGGATAAATCAAAGCCGCTCCCGTCAAGATAGTACGGAGTTGGAACGCAAATAAATACCACGTCGGCTTTATTCACTTCTTCTATTGAGCCTTCGTTTTTGCCTTTATCATAAGTAAAATGCGTGATACCGGACGACTCAAAATAGCGCTTTAACGCGCCGCCGACAAAGCCGGTGCCCATGATCCCTACAGAGTAGCGCGTTTTGTTCATAGAATATTTGCTTACGATACGAATTGATCGGACATGTGTCAATCTAGAGCCTGTCTTACCGATGACCACTTCCCGTCAGCATGCGCCAAAATAGCCGTATCCGGCACTCCTTCTTTACGCGCAAGATAATAGACTTGCCAGCAGAGGATTGGGAAGCGACGGCAAGGAATTCTTAGAGAAATAAACGGGAACCGAATATGCAGACCCTCTATCTTCTGGATGACAAGCCCGCTCTTTTTTAAGAGCCGAACCATGTCAAGAATCGTCCAATTTTGTAAGTGCTCCCCCGGGTCAGGATCGCGGATCCAAGGACGGAAAAACCAGTTATGCAAGGTTGTCCACCAGTCGTTGGCTTGAGGGGTGCTAATAATTGCTTGTCCACCTGGTTTTAGGACGCGGTTTACTTCCCGCAAAAAATGGCTGGGATTCTCTAAGTGTTCTATCACATCCCCTACCACCACGGCATCGAACATACCGGGTGGGTATGGGATGGATTCGAGGTTTAAATTACAGGCTTTAATCTCTCGGTAGCCTAGCGGGAGGTCTTTAGGCGGCAAGATATCTACACCATATGCCTGTGTAAGATATGGGTTGGGACGCGCACTACAGCCCACATCTAAGACAACGCCAGTTCCTGCGTAATCTGCTTGTCGTCGCATTTTTTCTTCCACCTCAGGCTTCATACAGCGTTAGCCACGTTTATACGTCCCGCTGGCGGTCGCCTCGCCTTCTTCCCAGGCGTGCGCGACAAGACCAATGGTACGGGCGACGAGAAAAATAGCGTCTGCAAACGCGAGCGGCCATCCCAAGTCAGCCATCAGCGATCCGATCGCGCCATCAACATTCAGAGGGAGTGGACTCCCCTTGCGCTCCGTCATGAGACGTGAGACGTCGAGAGCGAAATCTAGATACTTTGTAGAGGAGAGATGGGTTTTCGCCAGAGCTTCGATGGTCGTTGTGCGTGGATCGACCGTATATTCTGGATGACCAATACCCGATAGACGCTTTTTGTTTGTGAGTGCCTCTCCGACAACTTCCGTCGCTGTGCGTCCTGCGTTGACCGCATCCTGCACCCATTGACCGGCAGCCGTAGCGGCGTTGCCATGGCGAGGGCCAAGGGTCAAAAGACCCGCTGCAACGGCATCGGCAACTGGCTTTCCACAACTTGCGACACGGCGCGTGACGTGAGCACTTGGCGGCTCTTGCCCGTGGTCTATCGAAGCAACGAGGCACGCATTCAAGAGCCGCTTCTCTGCTTCACTTGGCAAACGGCCAAGCCATGCCAAGCATAAAACAGAGACAAGGTCTTGTTCTTGCATGAGGCGAGAAACGGGGATGTCACGCAGTTGGTATTCGCCGTCTTTAATAGATCCGAAGGACATACGTAAATATTATTTTATAAATTTGTCACACGCTTCAAATAACCCTTGCAGAGAGCCAGTACAAATATACCCCTTTTGCTGGATCGCCGCGCGCATCTCAGGGACGGAACGATCATCTTCGCCAAGAACGGTGCCGGTATGGCCGTACGGGGTTCCACGAGGTAATGCATCGAGGACATCCCCCGGCATGAGAATAGCAAGGGGTTTTTTGCATGTAACCGCGCCGTTCGCTAAAGCTTGAAGGATAGGGTGCCCCGGCTCAGCAAACATGGCGATAGCCGTGACATCCGGAGAGGCTTCGACATGCGTGAGCGCATCACCAAGAGACGTACCAAGGACACGATCTCCACCAACGGCGAAGGCGCAACGAATTCCGATCCCGCGTCGGGATAACCCCATGAGCAATTCATTCGTCATTCCGCCGGAGTTGGAGATAACCGCGACCGATCCTTCTTTTAAGAGACGAAATGGCTCTTCTCCCCCGATGTACCCAACGCGAAATTTGGGGAATTGAAGATACCCGACAGAGCTAGGACCAAGGATGGTCGCACCCGCGACATGCGCTTTTTGCCGCATAGCGAGGACATCATGGACAGGAATCGTTTCCGTTAGGATCTGGAGATACTGGATCCCGTTTTGCAAGGCATCCTCGACCGCACCCAAGACACGCAGGGGCGGAACGACGATGCTCGTGACTTCGATATTGGGAAAAGCCGTCTTGGCTTCGCCCACGCTGTTAAATACAGGCAAGCCTTCGACGGCTTGGCCGCCTTTGCCGGGCGTAACGCCTGCGACGACTCGCACACCACTCCCGAGGAGCCACTTGGTCATGCGCATCCCTTCTTTGCCCGTCATCCCTTGGATGAGGACTTGCGTATCAGATGAAAAACGTTTCCACATAGGAGGTAGTATCGAGTATCAGGTATCGAGAATAAGTTGCCTCCCCATTATTGTATGGCTGCAGCAACCGCTTGTGCAGACGTCTCTAAATCGGTGTCGCCGCGATGGAAAGTGAGGGGGATCCCTTGTTGTGCGGCCCAGGCAATCGCTTCGGATTGAGCGGCGTCCGCATTGGGACCATCGCGTCGGACGACAATCGGTAAGCGTACCTGCGTATCTTCCATAGCTCCGAGAACGGCCATGACGGTGGCTTGGATATCGGTGAAGTTTGCGAACGAACCTGCGATCCAGAGCGCCTTGAGGCCTGGCTTGGAGAGCACGATGGCGGCGGCTTTGCGCAGACTTTCTGGATCCGGATTCCCGCTCGCCTCAAGATAATTGCCGGGCTTGAGACCGACGTGCATGAGCGCATCCATTGCGACTAAGCTTGCCCCTCCCCCCGACAGGATGACGGCGATATCTCCGTCTAATTCGATATACCGACCCATGGTGCCACGATGACCGGCTGAGTCTAATAATATATTAAAGGCTTGTTCTCGCTCCGTTTTTCCCGTGCCGCGAAGTTTGTGGGAAATGAGATCCGCCCACTCGGGATGACGACTCCAGGCGGCATCATCTACTTCAACCTTGGCATCGAGGGCGATACAGGAACCATCCGGTAAGACGGCTAACGGATTGATCTCGATGCTTAAGGCGTCTTGTGGAGCCATGGCTGCGTGCAACGTTTTTGCGATCGTGAGGATGGAAGCAGGGACTTCTACCCTGGCCCAATCTGAGTCTCCCTGAATCGTGACCGAAGTCGCCATAGAAACAGCCATCCCACCTTCGGCGGAATAGTTCACGCGTAAGGCACCGACCTCGCGATCAAGATCGATGCTCAAGAGCCATTCAGCGTCGTGAGGAACCGCTGGGTCAGCCAAGAGACCCGTGCAGGGCGTCGCTCCCAGCGCTTGTCGCATGGAGGTGATAACCTCTTCAAGTTGGTCGACACGGTCAACGCGGCGCACAAGACCAGACTTGCCACGACGGCCTTGCAAGACCTGAGCTTTGAGATACCAGGGGTGGGACCAATCTAACGCTGCAAAGACGGTAGGTGCGTCGTCTAAGGGCGCAAAAACGCCTGTAGGAGTCGCCACGCCAAGCGTCTGCAATAATTGCTTACCGTCGTGTTCGATGAGAAACATACGAGAATATTTGTTCTATCCTAAAGCGAGGTGCTGAATCCTGCAACTTGAAAGGCCGATCTAAGACCTGTATATTGCGTTTAATCTTTATTTTCATGAACAAATCCTTCCTTAGATCCCTAGGACTTTGGATCTTGATCAGCATAGCAACTCTGATATATCTCGAGGTTGGTTTGCGATTCATCGGTCGTGCAACCCTCCCGCTGTTACGTACCGATCCAGAGGTTGGGTCGATTCACGTCAAAGACTTCCGAGGGAACGTTTGGGACGAACGTTCACAGCAAAGCCACTTCATCAAAACAAATAATCTTGGGTATATTGGCGAAGGAGACGTCTCTGTTGTCGCCGCTACGGGCACGACCAGAATTGCTATTTTGGGTGACTCATTGGTAGAAGCTCAGCAGGTGGATTTCTATCATAATTTTTCCCACTTGTTGGAAACAACACTGAATGTCAGTCGGCTATGTTCACAACCCTTTGAAGTCCTTAATTTTGGCGTAGGTGGCACGGGAACCTTTTCCCAATATCAAACCTTTAAATATAAGGTTGCACCCCTTAAACCTGATCTGACCCTCCTGGTTTTTCATGATGATTATTTAGATAACTTACAAAAATCTGCGTTTAACCTTGAAACCTACGCACAGGAACGGAAATCCGTGGGTCTGAAAGCCTTTTTGCTGCAATTCCAATTACCCAAATTTGTTTTTAGCAAGGTTCAATCGAGTACAACCGTCATTTACCTTTTACGTACACTGGGTTTTTATGAATCATCGGGGATTACAGACGGAACAAGCGATGATCCGAGCACTTCCTCATCCTTCCTTAGCTATACTTTTGATCTTTTGAAAAAAATGGATACGTTGGTACGGGCTAGCGGATCGAACTTGGTCGTCGTCGTGTACAGTAATGAAGCACATTCTGCTCACGTAGATGCGTGGAAACAAGACCAACGGATGGTGGCTCTGACGGAATTCCTAGCGCGTGAACAGATCACCTTCGTGAATCCTGCTAATGATTTAGCACAGGCAAAAACAAAGACATCCGGGTGCCTGACATATGATTGCGAAGATCATTTTAACCAACAGGGTCATGAAGCTATGGCAAGCTTCCTCTATCAGACAGTGAAAACGTATTTAAGCACACACGACCGCTGCACAGCTTCATTGCCATAATATGTTATTTAACTCGCTCGCGTTTCTTCTATTCTTCCCCGCCGTTTGCCTAGGGTATTTTTTACTGCCCCATCGAGTTCGCTGGCTGTGGCTGCTGGCTGCAAGCTGCTTTTTCTACATGTGCTTCATCCCAAAGTACATCTTGATTTTGGGACTTACCATCTTGATTGATTACTCTGCGGGTTTACTCATGCAGGCGTATCCTACACATAAGAGACCTCTGCTCATCCTGAGCATTGTCTTAAATGTGGGGCTCTTGGTCGTGTATAAATATCTCCCTTTTTTATCTGAAAATGTGGTTGAGTTGGCGCGCCTCCTCCATTGGAACTACCCGCTCCACGCCCTTCAATTTATCCTTCCGCTTGGACTCTCGTTTCACACCTTCCAAAGCATTAGTTATACCGTTGAGGTCTACCGTGGCAACCAAAAAACCGAACGCCATTTAGGCATCTTTGCGCTCTACGTCTTGTTTTTTCCTCAATTGGTTGCAGGTCCGATTGAACGACCCCAGAACATGCTGCACCAGTTTAAGGAAACACATTTTTTCTCTTGGCCACGCGTGGCGATGGGACTCCAACGGATGTTGATTGGTTTTTTTAAAAAGCTCGTCATCGCGGATTTAGCGGCCACGTTCGTGAACCAAGCCTATCAACATCCGTCTGACTATCCTGGGGTAAGTATCCTTATTGCCGTCATCCTGTTTGCGTTTCAAATTTACGGGGATTTTTCAGGGTATTCGGATATTGCCCTTGGCTCCGCCCAAGTCCTTGGCTTTACGCTCATGGAAAATTTTGAGCAGCCATATTTTTCACGCTCGATCTCAGAGTTTTGGAAACGCTGGCACATCTCGCTCTCGAGTTGGTTCAGAGACTATGTGTACATTCCGTTAGGGGGAAATCGTTGTGGAAAAGGCAAGCAGTATTTCAATATTTTCTTGACCTTCTTCCTGAGCGGGATTTGGCATGGGGCGAATTGGACCTTTTTTATTTGGGGAGCCTTGAACGGACTCTATATCATTATCGGTTCCGCCACCAAACCGATGCGCAGCCTTGTCACCGATCGCCTGACAAAGGTCTTCGGTCTAAAACTCTTCGCGGTTTGGCAAACGATCGCAACGTTTTCTCTTATTTGTTTTGGCTGGATCTTTTTTCGTGCCAGCAGCCTCGGACAATCATGGGTTATCATTCGTCAGCTTTTTTCGGGCTGGAGCCAGACCCTGTCCGAATGGCCCTCTCCCGTGTTTATCTCCAAAAACATTTTTCTTGGACGACCGGCAGATACGTTTTATGTCTGTATTTTTAGCATTATCGCCTTACTCATCGTAGAAGCCTGCCAACGGTCAGGTTCCTTTGCAACTCTCAAAAATAGCTCGAATGGATTCCTGTTTAATATTGGACGTTGGCTGGTTCTTTCCACGGCTCTTTTATTTATCCTAGTCTTTAGTCAAACGGACTCTCAGACTTTCATTTATTTTCAGTTTTAACGGCGTTCAAGCACAATCGTGGAACCATAGCCAAAATAGCGCAACACGGGAGCGGTTCGATACTTGTCTAACCAGCGCACGAGGGGAAGGAGGAAGGAAAAATAGGGTAGACTCAAACTACTTGCTTCATAGGAAACAACCTTCCAATCTGGATGAGATAGTCGACGACGTACCACCCAGGGAAAGCGCCAAATATGTGGGAGTTCATCTTGGCCCGCGTACCCTTCTTGCACCCCTTCTCGGCCTAGATTGGCAAGCGTGCGTAGGATTCCTAAAGGGATCGCAATCAGTGACCGTTTAGACAGCTTCCAGTATTGCGTGTCACCTCCCAAAAGAGTCAGGGCGCAAAGATTGAAGCCCGTGGGGAGGGCGACGATAATCCGTTTACGCGCAACTCGACAGAGCTCTTGCCAACCCGCATCAAAATTCGGGAGATGCTCAAGGACGTGTGAGCTGACGACGATGTCGAATGACGTATCTGGAACCGATAATTGTTCGGCATCCCCTACTCGGAATTCGCATAGATTTGCCACCCCCAACCCAACCGCCTCTGCCCTTGCCCTCTCAATATTTGGGGCAGACATATCAATCCCCGTTGAAGCAATCCCCTTGGCGGCCAACAAAAGACCGATCGCCCCCTCTCCGCATCCAGCATCTAGAACGCTCATGCCTTTTTCTACATGTCTTAAAATAGCCTGATACTGAGCTTCATGCGCATAGCGGCGGATGGGATAAGGAGAACGTAGACGCTTCTCTAAAATCCGGTCGGCATAGGTGCCGTAAAAAGATTTCACTTCTTGCTCATGATTCATAGACGTGGCGGATACCAGGCTTTCTGTGTA
>CAZIQG010000004.1:0-27994 GCA_964541725.1 uncultured Gammaproteobacteria bacterium | reverse complement strand
ATGGAATCATTGAGACACATGTGCCACAAAGAGACGCGACCGGTGTCCCACGCAATACTTCGATTATTGTTACGTTCAAGGAGCCGATTAAGCTTTCCTCTGTTATACAAGGGTATGATGATCGTGGCACCCCTGCGGATCTAACAGATGATGTTGTTGCAACTGCTTTAAATACAGCCTCGGTTCGCATTATTAAGTTAAATGGTGCGCGTGAAGATGTTTTAACGTCTTCCCAAGTAGATGTTCGTTTTACGGAAGACCGACAGACATTTGTATTTAAGCCGCGTGAATGGTTGGGTAGCTCAACAGCAAATACTCCATATCGTGTAGAGTTAGTGTCTGGACGAGCGGGGTTGTTGGTAGAGAGTGGTCAGTCCGCATTTGGTTCGGCGTATCCTTCTGGGTATCGCTGGCAGTTTGAAGTGTCTACGGTAGTTGATGTAACTCCTCCTCAAATTACTTCTATTCTTCCACACCGCGGTGTGCAGCCACCGAATGCTGTTTTACAGATACATTTTAATGAAGCGATTGATCCTACGAGTGCCGCAGGCCTTTTTCGAGCAGGACGTGGATTCTCGAATGTGGAGGTGAGTGCTGCTCCAGTGGGTGATCCTGAGGCGGCCACAGTTCGTGTTCCGGGTCAATTTATCCTTTCGAATGGGTATCGTACGGTTGAGTTTGTTCCGGACGATGCATGTGGTCAAAATGCATGTGGTAGAGAGGTGCGTTGCTTACCTCGTTCCTCTACTATTGCCGTGTTAGCAAAGTCAGCTAGTTTGTCTGCGGAGCCACCTCAAGCGCGTGTCGTGTCTACGACGGGTGGAGGGAGTATTTTTGATGGGATTGTGGATGTTGCCTCGAACTCTCTTGATGGAAGTGGAGATGGGGAATCAGACGGTCCTCCGAGTGATAACAGGGGATTTAGTTTTGCAACAAGTCGAGAAGTCGTACTGACGGCACCGCGCATCGGGAGGACGGATCCGCCCGTAGGATTGGGCGCGTATCCTGTGGGGGCGAGTAATCTGTCACCTGACCATATTCCACAGGCGGTTTTTGGAATATCTGCGGATGATGTTCTTTCGAATGTGTTGCAAGCTTCGACTGTCAATTCTCGGAATGTGTATATGACTCGCATGAATGAACCGGCGGAGGTTTCGGCGGATACATTTTGGTTTACGCCTGTATTAGACGTATTATCCGCCTCTGGTGAAGTGGCGGTTGGCAATGATCCGGCGGCATTTGGGCGCGTTGGTATTCGTCATCGTTTTTATGCACGTCCGACGCGTCCTGTCGCTGGATCTCCTCCTCCCGCGGTACCTGTTCCAGCCCCGGTTTACGCTCCAATTATTACATCGGGTGTGCAGAATTTATTACAGAACTGCTTTAAACCCTCCGGTTCTGCTACTTGCGCGGCGACATTAGGTGGGGGCGGTGTTACGGGCTCTCCTACATGTTGTAATGACCGGACGCAGGCAGGTGACTGTTCTTTTTCTCGACGAACCCCATGAAACGCGCTTTTCGCTTGGCATCGTATGCCGCTTTTGCCCTCTTCTTTGTAGCGGGCGCTTGGTTTTTCGCCTCTCCCGAGGTTCATGCGCAGGTGAATGAAGGGTTGAGTGCGGTTGCCCCGACTATTAAGTTATCTTCCGGAGATCCACGTGTTATCGCCGCGCGGATTATTAACGTTGCCTTGGGATTGTTGGGAATTATTTTTCTTGCACTGGTCGTTTATGCCGGTTTTTTATGGATGACATCGGGTGGTGACGCAGGAAATACGGAGAAAGCTAAGACTTTATTACGAAATGCGATTATCGGGCTGATTATTATTTTGAGTTCTTGGGCAATTACCCGCTATGTATTGACCCGCTTATTGGAAGCAACAAATTCCGGTGGAGGAGGGACAACGCAAGAAGGGGGTGCGGGAGGTGGTGGTGGGTTTGGTGGCGGTGGAGGTGCCTTTTCTGGTTTTCAAGTCTCATCCATTTCGCCAAGGGGGGATGTAGCGTGGCGAAATGTGCGCGTGCGCTTCATTTTTAGTGACCAAGTTGATCCAGCAACCGCCCCTTCGTATGTAAAGGTGTATCGAGTTTCTGATAACAGCCCTGTTGACGGTACGATTACCGTGCTTGGTTCTGTTGTCGAGTTTGTTCCGTCAAGCGCCTGTCCTGCGGCTCCTTCTGAACGCTGTTTTGCTGAAAATACCGAATTTCGTGCCGCGGTTACTCGGGATTTACGCTCTTTGGCACGAGGAGGGGTCGCAGCTCAGCGCTTAGTTTGCGGTGGGTTAGCTCCTGCATGTGACGCCTTGTTTAAAACAGGAAATCAAGTTGATTCATCTGCGCCAAGCGTGACGATTACGGCACCCTACTACGGCCAAAGCATTTCTCAGAATGATTCTGTCCTGATTGCTACACGTGCAGTGGATAATTTTGCTGTGAGCTACGTGTCTAGCTCGGTTGGAGGTGCAGATATTGGGGTTGCATCACCCACTTCAACAGTTCCTGTCTTTGCCGCCTCTATTCCCTGGTCGACGAGAGGTGTGGCGACGGGGACGTATGCGCTTCGCTCATCTGCGCATGATGGCGATAGTAATCGGGCCGTAAGTGGAGAGGTTATGGTTTCGGTTCGGCCAGAACATTGCTTCAATGGACGTCAGGATGCTGATGAAACAGGTCTTGATTGCGGAGGAAATGCGTGTGGACGATGCGCGGGGGCTGTTTGTCGTGATTCTTTAGAGTGTAACGGATTATGTGAACGTGGAGTGTGTGTTGAGCGCCCTGTCATTTTGGATGTGAGTCCGAATAATGGAAAAGCGGGAACGATTGTGACGATCTCGGGGGCGAATTTTGGGCATCGACCTGGTCAAGTGAGATTTTGGGACGGGTCTGGGTTTGGGGCGATCGCCTCTCCACCGGTTGTGTGTGCTTCGGGAACGACCTGGTCAGCCACTCAGATCATTGTGGAAGTGCCACCAAGTGCGCGAACGGGAGCGGTTCAGGTGACGAATGCTTCTTCGAGTTTGTCAGACGCCACGAATGATACAAATGGCCCTACGCTGGATGGGTTTACCGTGAATGGCGTTTCGCGACCTGGGCTGTGTGGAGTTGCTCCTGTAAGTGGTGAGCGTGGTGATGTGCTTACCTTGTCTGGAGTGATGCTTGGTTCTACCCCGGGTCGCGTCTTTTTTGGAGAGCGTGATGTTACCCCGGCCTCTTTTGTCTCTCCTTGGAGCAATGCGCGTGTCGCCATGAATGTGCCGGTCATTGCCGCCGGAAGATACCCGGTGCGGGTACGTGTTGGGACGGCGGAGTCTAATAGCGTTTCCTTTTTGGTGACGGAACGTGTGCGTGGGAATCCGATTATTGAGAATTTGGATCCAGTCCGTGGTCCAATTGGAGAGTATATTACACTGACAGGTCGAAATTTTGGGACAACGATTGGACAGGTTGTGTTTGTGAATACCCGCACAGGTGAGCAAGGAGCGGCGGATACGACCTTTCCAGAAGCGTGTGCGCGGGATTTTTGGCATGAGACGGCTATAACGGTAAAGGTTCCGCCGACGATTGCGCTTCGTTCCGCGGTAACGCCTGATGTGTATCGCGTTTATGTTCGTCGTCAAGCAGACGGGGTGGAGAGTAATCGATCAGAATTTACTGTAAATTCAGCGATCCTGCGTCCGGGTATTTGTTCGATTGCGCCAGTTGGTGGACCAGTTGGAACGCTTGTGACGCTTACCGGTGAACGGTTTGGGTCGCGTGCGGATAATCTGTCGTTTCAGGGGTCTTTTCCTGAAGCTCGTGTTGCGGCTTCGGCTATTTCTCGCTGGACGGATAGTGCGATTATAGCCACGGTGCCAAACGGTGCTTTTAGTGGTCCTGTGCGTGTCACGCTCGGCTCAGCTTCTTCATCAAATGGAGTGAATTTTGCTGTGCGTAATTGTACGGAAAATGCGCTTATGTGTGGCGCGGAAACGTGTTGCCGTGATTCCGGCCAGTGTTCTGTGCGCGGTGTCTGTGCGGCGGTAGCAGCGTCTTCCATGTATGGTTGGGAGGTGTCGACTGGGCAGCTCCCTCTTTATCCTGAGGTCGTGGAGGAGTGCTCTGGTCGTGCTGGATTACCACCTTCTCCTAGTCCGTGGAATGGGAGGGTTGGCGGAGCGAATGCCTGTGTGAATGCAGAGGTGGTCATTCGCTTTAATACACTCATGAATCGCGCCACGCTTACGAGTTCAAATATTATCGTTAGCCGATGTACAGCGAGCGGAGTAAATCCTTGTGCGACGAAAGTTCCTGTGAGCGGGCGTTTTGAAATCAATGATTCTGACGGAGCCTTGAGTGCACGGCGTACCATGGTCACGTTTTCGCCATCACCTTCCTCTCCGGGTGGAGCAGAGGTCTGGAGCGCAACCAGTACCTATGATGTCTCTTTGACCACGCGAGTTGCCTCACAGGATGGCATTGCTATGCGTGCACTGACACGTTGTGGGGCCGGTATGGGGTATTGCTTTCAATTCTCGACCGCTTCTTCGACTATCCCATGTCGCGTTGGTGCTGCAGGGGTTACTCCGTCTCCATTTACTGCACGTGATTTGGGGGAACAGGTCGTTTACCGTGGAAATGCCTTATCAGCAGATGACCAGTGTGTTCAAATCAATCCTGCGACGTTGACATGGAATTGGTATACCGGTCGAACAATGTTATCAGCGGATTCGCGAGCGACTCTCTCGAACTACAGTGGAATTGACTGTGCTCCTGTAAGTGGTCGCGCTGCTGTAGCGGGAACGGGGGGTATTCTTACCCATTGTCCATGGCGTCAGCTGGCTACAGCGCAAAATGAAACGGGTCCAACTTCGCCCGTACTTGTGAATGCCCGAGCCGTAGCAACGGGTGATGCTCCTGTTGTCGGGACGGCACCGTTGTACATTCGGTTCATTCCTCCGCAAGTTGTGTCGTATGGGCCAAATTGCAATGAAGCGTGTACTGAGTCCAAGATTTGGGCAGAGTTTAATGTGCCTATGGATGCAGCGTTTGCTACGACACGCCAAGTGCTGCTGTATAAGTGTACCAACGAAAATTGCCGCTCGTTTGCCCCCTCTACGCCACTTGTCTTGTCTACTCGTTCAGTGAATCTTGTTCATTCCAGAACGATTACCGGTGCGGCGGGTCGTGCACGGCGTTTAGAGATTGATCCTGTGAGTGGGTTAGGCGCTTCTTACTTAGAAGCTGGCGCCTTCTACAAGTTGATTTTAAAAGGTGATACGGATCCTGCCGGGCGTGAAGGATTGCGTTCTGTGACAGGTTTGCCATTAACAGGTTTAAACGATCGCCAAGGGTTTGCGTGGCGCTTTCGAGTTCGTCAAGATAATCGAGGTGTTTGTGATGTTACCCGCCTTGATGTTGTGCCATTGCAAAAGGTTGAAACAGTGGTTGGTGCGCGAGAGTTGTTCTCGGCTGAGCCCGTCAGTCTTTCTCAGGCGTGCGGAGAGATATATTTGATGAGTCGCGGAAGTTATGTTTGGAACTCTGAATTTGTAGATGTATCCAAATTTATTAATGCGCGAGGTGATGGGTTGATTGATACTAGTGCTGCTCTTCCAGCAAATTGCAGTGGTCGGTGTGTGAACATGGGCTCAGAAGGGGTTGATGGGGAGATCGCGAGCTGTGGCAATACGATCGTTGAGACGACGGATGGAATGAGTTGTCGTCGACGCGCTGCTTCGCCTACGTGTACTCCACCAGAACCGGGCTGTGTTTGTACTCCAGCTGACACGGATTGTGTTCTGCGTACGGATTCATCTCAAGCGTGTAGGGTGTTACCTCCTGGCTCTCAAGCTGGTGAAGAGTGCGATTTGGGGAGTGCAGATAGAGGTGGATTAAATGGTGTGTCAGGAAGTTTGTGTACCTCGAGTTGTGTCTGGTCAGGGGTAATGGGTGGCTCGTGTGGAAATGGAGTCATAAATGCTGGAGAGCAGTGTGATCCCGGCAAGACTTGTGTGGGTGGTGATCGAGTTGGTGCCGTGTGTTTGCGTGATGATAACTGTACCGGTGGGGGTCGTTGTACCTTTAATCTTACCGGCACGGGTTGTACGGATCGTTGTTTGGCATTAGGTTCCGGTTCTGTGACGACGCCAGGTGAAGACAGTCAATGCGGAAATGGATCTGTTGGAGCTGGGGAAACTTGTGATGATGGGAATTTAAGGGCTGGAGATGGGTGTAGTCCGGAATGTTTGCATGAGGGTTCACGTGCAGTGGTGGCGATTTGTGGCAACCGTACCCTTGAATCTGGTGAATCGTGTGAGCGTCGATCTGATGGGGGCTGGCCCACTGGATGTAACCGTGTAACTTGTTTAAATGAGGGAACAGCTGTATGTCCTGCGCCTGGGGGTCCAGCAGCTTCGCGTCTTAACTGCTGTGGAAATGGTACGACAGAAGCCGGGGAAGATTGTGATGATTCAAATATGCGAGCGGGAGATGGGTGTTCTGCACGTTGTTTAGTGGAAGGATCGTCGATCGGTTATTTTCCGAATCCATCTATCTGTGGAGATGGGTTGCGTACCGTGGGTGAGCAATGTGAGGCAACGCGTGGTGATGGCGCAACAGATGGCCAACAAATTTCACAGATCGTCGGTGAGCGTGAGCCGGATACTCAGGGTCGTATGATGAGCCGCGTTCGGGCCACCTATGCAACGAAGACGGGGGAGGCGCAGCATGGATTGCAGTGTGGATTTACGGCAGAGCGTGAATGTATCGGCGATCCAGTTCTAGGGCGAACAATTGAAAGCAATGGTCTTACGGTGAATGGTTGTTGTATGGCGCGTCCTCAGGTGACACGTGTTCGGTATCCGTTGTCTGATGCCACAAACGTTTGTCGTAATACGAGTATTTATTTGAGCTTTAATCAGCTCATGGAGGAGGCCTCCTTGCGTCAAAATCTTTTGATAGGAGAGGTAATTGCCTCAGGCGCTTGTCCAGCTGGAACACAGGCAGCTACTCCGGTGACTTTGTATCCACGCGTATGTCTTGGTGGAGTCACTGGGGCTATGCATTTTGAGCGCGATGGTGCTGGTACCCGCGTGGTGTTTGCTCTCGATCGCGCTCTGCGTGCAGGAACGACCTATCGTTTAATTGTAAGGGGTGATTTGGATTTGACGGATGCGACTAAATCAGGTGTGCGTAATGCTCGTGGTGTGGTTATGGCGGGGGACACGAGTTGGGCGTTTACGACGGGTAATCGAATTTGCGCAGCAAATGATATCGTGATTCGTGATACGAATGCGGATCACCCATTCTTGTTTCAAGAACGGGGTGAGTCACATGATTTTTCAGCCACAGTCATGTCATCGCAGGAGGGTGTATTAAGACCGATCTCATCAGTTGCAGAGTATGGATGGAGCTGGCAGCCGTGGCTTTCTTCGGAGACGCGTGTGTTAACAATTGGTGCCACGGTGACGGATCGAGCGCAGCAATCTACCACCTCTACTATTCGGGCTCAGAATCGAGCCGGATCCTCACTTATTTTTGCTGGGGTAGGTATTAACCGTGATTCGGTGAATACACCGTCTACCTCTGGTACTACGTTAGAAGCAGCGCGTCTGGCGACCGTGTCTTTGTGTCAACGTTCATGGCCATCGGCTGATACCCGTTATGAAGGAGCGTTGCTATTCAGTGATTCGCGTCCTCGGTCTGGTGAGCCTAGCGTTTTGACGGGAACGATCTTTGAGAATGGACCTTACTACAACTTTGGAACGAATTATTGTTTAGATGAGGGCGCTTCGGCTACTTCCACAGATGACCTGCCTTCTCTTACGATTCGTCCTACCCCTCCTTCTTCCGCAGATGTCTCGCGTGGGTTATTACGTCAATATCTTTTAACGCTTGATTCAGCAGATGTGCCCGCTGTTCTACGGAAGGATGCAATTGGTATTCGTATCTTTGATAACCCTCTTCATTTATCTGCTCGAGCTTGGTATACCGCGCAAGGGTTCACGGGTTCCCCAACGTCTTTAGCGGTGGATGGATACGAGGCGATTAAAGATGGGGCAACGGTGTATGTAGCAGCTCCAAACCTACAAGATTCAACGCGTGGTGCAGTTACGTCAACGATCTACCTTATTTCTCGTAATCCGGATGCGCAACCGCAAACCCAAGAGATCTTTGATCAATTGGTTCAGAATTGGGTCTTTAACGTAAATATCCAAGCGGACTCTTCGAATGTCTGTAAAACAGAGGCGGGGGCTGTGTACCTTGATCGTCAGCGAGTAGTCTCGTGTAGTTCTGATTGGGAGTGTGCGGCACATGGAGATACGCTTCGGTGTGCAAGTTTTAAAGCAAAAATCCAGCGTGATGGTCAGCGCTTGGCGGACTTTCAGACATACATGACGAAATTGGAGGCGGCTCGTGTACGCGATGGTCGTTATCCTACAATTACAGATGGTTCGTATTTGCAAGGGATTACCAATAGTCGTTGGGGAAGCTGGCAAGGGGTATTAGGTCAGGCTCTTGGTGGAACACTGCCAATTGATCCGGTGAATCGCTTCTTAACCTGTGGTCGCTGTCGATATGCGGGTGTTACGACGCCAGGCGAGCCATGCATGGATGCAAGCGATTGTCGTGTGGGTGGGACGTGTGCGGGTATCCCTCGTGCAAGTGGTGCGGTTGTTTCCTATGATCCTTCGACCTGTTGGGAGGTGAGTACGCGTCGATTTATGTGTCCTCGTCTTACGTCTGGACCATCACGATTTTATCAATATCGCTCGATTGGGAATGGTCTTGGGTATGAGCTCGGAACGGAGTTAGAAGCCGCGTCTTATGATCGTTATCAACCACCGTTGATTTCTGGAACTCGACGATGTAGTAATACGGGTCAATTGTGTCAAACGGATGTTCAGTGTGTTACCTACTATGCTGGCACTGCCCGTGAAAGTTCACGTGGAACATGTCAGGCGACCGGTGGTCAATGGCGTTATGAGAATGTCTGTACAGGACGTGAATTTGGTATTGATGCGGTGTGTGGCAATGGAATTCGGAGTGCGGGGGAAGCCTGTGAGGTGGGTGAAACCGCTACCGCTTCTTGTGTCGCGGCGGATGGTCGACCGGGCATGAAGCAACAGATTTGTGCCCCGACGTGCCAAAACTTCATTGATGGTCCAGCGACGCGTTGTGTTCCGCTTGGGTTATGTGGCAATGGTCGCGTTGATCGCTATTTGTGCGATGGAGCCGGTATAAAATATGGGCAGAGTTGTTCTACTGCAACGACAGGAGTGTCTGCGGAGTGTTCAGATGCGCGAGATGCGGCTGGAACGGTTATGCGCTGTGTTTCGATCAGCTCTATACCACGTGCAGGTGGTGAAGAGGTATGTGATGATGGCGCTTTGAATGGGACGTATGGTCGTTGTAATCGTACGTGTACCGGGGTTGATGCAAGTTGCGGAGATGGAGAATTAAGCCCAGGAGAAACTTGTGATAATGGCGCGCAAAATGGTCAGTATTGCGATACACGTGCCAGTGAACCAGGTCGTGAAATGTGTACCGTTGCTCAAAGCTGTGGGTTTGACTGTAGAAGCCGTGCGCCCTTCTGTGGAGATGGAGCGGTGCAAGCGGGGGATGGTGAGCAATGTGAGCCGGGTCAAACAGAGGTGACAACTTCTAGTCTCTGTTCGAGCGGACCATTTATGGGAGTTAAGGCCTGTACTACTTCAGCTGACTGTACTATTCCTGGTGTTGCCGCTGGACGTTGTGGAAGTCCTACGGTTGATGCAGAGGTTCCAACGGATCCTATTTGGGATGACTGTCGCAATATCCGTGCGCAACGTTGTATTGGATCGGGAAATATCTGTGAGAATGGTGACCATCGTCGTTGCGTAACTGATGCAGATTGTGCAGTTCCTGCTGCTGGTGGAAGATGTGTTGCACGTTTTGAAGTTGGTTGTACTGTGGATGCTGGATGTGGCTCTGGCGGTCGTTGTAATGCTTATCCAACTCAGCGCACGCGTTCTTGTAGCTCTTCAGGGGCGGAGGTAGCACCTCAATGTACCTGGCGAACCTGGTCAGCTTGTCAGCCTGCCGGGACGTGCGGTGACGGTGTCCGTGATACAGGCGAAGACTGTGATGACGGCAATAGTAGTGATAATGACAGTTGTACGTCTTTGTGTCGTGCCAATGTCTGTGGTGACGGATACCTGCGCACCGGCGCTGAACAATGTGATTATGGTGATCCTGCGCGTGGAGGTCGCAATGGTGCAGCTTGTACTTCAGAATATGGTTTAACCTGTGCTGTGTGTACCACGTCTTGTCGCGTCGAGGCTCAATCGGGCGGATTCTGTGGGAATGGCCGTCGCGATGGACGCGAACAGTGTGATTTTGTGGGGGCATGTGTGGGTGGCACGAGTGTTGGTGCCCGTTGTACGACGGACGCTATGTGTGAAGGAGGAGGTAGGTGTGCGTTTGATGGGGTGGCGCCTGGAAGTTCTTGTCGGGCGATTGGGTATGATTATGCGAATAACGCGACTTGTAATACCTATCCGTACATGACGAACCCTGATGGAACGATCGCGTGTGTGAACACGACCGGTGTCACAGCCGACTGTCAAACCTGTTCGTTGCTAGAGGGGTATCCTGGTGGTCATCCTTCCGGATACACGGTCGGCGTTCGCATTGGAGGTGGGGAGTGTCGTCCATGTCCTGGTGGTAACTGTACGGGACGTGCTCCACAGCTAAATCAGCGCGTAACTATTACCAATCAGGCGTTCTGTATTCCTGGAACGATGGCGGATGCTCTTAGTTGTTCTACGAGCTGTGGATTTGCGGGTTGTGGAAGCTGTTTAGGGACGCCTTCTGCAGAGAATGCAACGACGTTACGTGGAGAGGTGTTTGATCGAGATGCGGGTCTACCGATTCCGGGTGCACGTGTCGTTGTTACCTATCGTGGCAATCCCGTGGTCGATACAGTTACGGATGGCCAAGGTCGCTTTAGCGCCCCCAACCTTCATGGTCGCAGAGAGTGTGGACAGTATCGTATCGTCATCTCTTCAGAGCGTGATAATCCTCTTACCGTGGAAACGGTCGAAAATCTTGGCTACCGTCCGTTTGATTTTGGAGTGTTCAGCCCCTTGGATTTTGTCTCGCGTGTGACCGGTGGAGCAAGAATTGAGCTGACGGCTCGAACCGGGGATACAGATGTCTTGAGTTCGGGTGGATTATTGCCCGGTGAAACACGGGTTTTGGTTACGTGGAATGGGAGGTTGCCTCTCCTCACGATCCCTGGTCGCACCGGTCAGCGTGTTCGATCCATCATCCCTCATTTGATTGTTCCTGCCTCGCAATCGTATGTGAAAGCTGAAACACGTTTTGGGAATTCGTTGCGATGCTCTGTTGATACTCGTCGTGCTTGTTCGTTGGTCGATGCCATTTCTCCTACTCGAATAACGTGCTCGGTGCGTGATGGTGGAGGCATGGAATGTTCTGTTCCTACCGGTTTTGGTGGAACAGGTGTTCCGTGTGCTCCAGATGGGGCTGTTGGTCGAGATGCGATTGCCCGTGCGCTTGCGGCAGTCCGAATTGATCCTATTGATTACGTGGTTACTCAGTACCAAGCGGTTGCTTCCTGTCCCGGCTCCTTGGTTGCTGCGGCGGATGGAATATTATTGGGGTACGCTAGCTCGACGGCGTGTGTGTCTGGTACAGCGCTCTGTTCCGCTAGCTCCATTCCTTCTATTACTGGTCGTTGTTGTTCGCGTGATATTGGTTCTGGACTAACGTGGCAAGGGTATCCTACGCTTTCATTCCGTCCGGGAGCGGTGGCAAGCTGTAAGGGGCATGCTATTACTACCGAAGCTTATTGTGTGGCGTTACGCGCGGGAACGGTTCCCGGAATTATCGCAAGTGCGCAAGGGCCTCGAGGTCCGCTTACCGCCTTAGCTTGTACGAACAATAACTCTTGTGATGAGTATGTGCGTGAAGCGACACCTTCTGCTCCGATGATGGTTAAGTATATTCGTTCTGCTCAGGCGGGTGACGTTTATCAGTTCTATCTTGAAAACACACCCTACGCGGAATCAGAAATGACTGAGGGCGAAGGAGGGGCGGCTCGCGTTCCGTATCGTTGTTATGCTCCGCGAGGGACGACGTTCACGGCTGGAGGGTGTTCTAGTGGCGCTGAACGTATTGTTGAATGTGGTATATCTGGTTGTACAGAGGTTTCTACTATTCCTACTGGGATGGAGCCTATTCTCTGTACGGCGGGCGGGGATATTTGTACGAACCTTGCATCTTCTCCGTATGAAGTACAGATCATACGTGTTTCGTCTGGTGGAGCGAGTCTTCGGTCAACGCTCTCTTCTCCTGCTCGCTTTATGAGTACGGAAATTGGTTTGCGTGTGCAGGTATTAAGTGGTACGGACTCAATTGCGATCACCCCGCCAGCGGAATCTGGTATTACCTGTTCAAGTGGCAATCCATTTTTGTGGCTTGCGTTTGAACAAGATGCTTCCACGGGACGAATTACGGTACCTAATGCGGGCTCTGGTCGCTTCGTCTGTGATCCTCCCGCCGGGATGAGTGGGTTACGTGGAAGGGTTGTTCATACGTCATACTCTGTCCTTGGAAATCCCGTTGCTCAGTTCCCCTTACCGTTCTTAGATGAATAATGCTCCTTCTATGACAATACCTCGCTGGGGTTGGATTGCGCTTGTGGCCGTAATGGCTGTGGGTCTTATTGGTGGAACGATTTGGTGGTTGAGGGTACGCTCTTCGGCAAGTCTTCCGTTGCTTCAACCGTCTGCGCCTATAGCCGCGCCAACTCCTGCGGGGACGGGACAAGGATCGGTAACAACTTCTGTGCCACGAGCGCCACTTCCTGGGAATGAACCTATTTTCTTCTTACCAGAATTACCCACGGTTCCTACGATAGATTCGAGTGTGACTCCAGCTCCTGTGGGTATCCCTCCTTCGTCTGCTGTAGCAGCTCCGGTTGCGCCAGCCGCTGATACAGATGGGGATGGACTTACAGATGAGCAAGAAGCGAATGCGCAAACTGATCTTAATGTGACAGATACCGACGCGGATACTCTGTCTGATGGGGATGAAATCAAGAAGTATCGGACTGATCCACTCAAGAAAGATTCGGATGGGGATGGATACACAGATGCACAAGAAATCGAAAACGGGTATAATCCTGTTGGGACAGGAAAATGTTTAACCACCGGCTGTGTTTTCTAGTCTCATGACGCTTTGACTCTATTGCTTATGCCTACCCCTCCCCCCAATGTCCCTTTCGAGGTGAGTGACGAAGAATTAGAAGCTGAGTTGGCACGCTTTAGCGCGGATGCTCCGGCAACGCCTCCTGCTGTGCCCGCAGCCTCTCGTTCCTCCGCTGCGTCTGCTCCATCTCCCGCTGTGGAGCGCCCGCTTTCTGTCTCCTCTGTACCTACTGCTCCTCGTGCAGCGGATGACATGTTTTCGGGGTTGGATCAGTCACCAAAACAGCCTGTGCGTCCCATGGCGCTTGGGGAGTTGCCACAACGGAGTTCTTCTTCCGCTCCCAAGTATATTCTTTTATTTGTTGGGGTCGTGGTCGTGCTTGGCGGGCTAGGGTTCTTGTTTTGGGAGTTTGCGATCCGGCGTCCGGCGGCTCAGCGTGCCGCAAATGTGCCACAGCCCATGGCTCCAGCTGTTGTACAGCCAACAACCCCTCCTCCGACGGTTGTGGCGCCGCTCGTGTCAGATCCTGCTCCGACGGTTGTGTCTGATCCTACCTTGCCCCCACAAGGATCAAATGATGTACCTGCTCCGCTCCCAACTCCTGTTGTGACTCCTCCTGTGGGTACGAATATTCCTGCGCCTGAGCAAGTTATCCCTCTTCCTCAGCAGCCAGTGAATACAGTGGTCGCGGTTGATGCGGATGAGGATGGGTTAGCTGATTCACGTGAACTGGAATTAGGTACTGACCCTCGCAACCGTGATACTGATGTAGATGAGTTATCTGATGGGGATGAAGTCTTGAAATATGGAACGAACCCGCTTGACCGTGACACAGATAAGGATAGTTTTCTTGATGGAAAAGAAGTCCAGAATGGCTATAATCCACGCGGATCTGATAAGTGCGCAAAGCCAGATTGTTCAGTTTAAGAGTGAACTCAAAAATTAAACATCAAAACTCAAAATTAGAACGAGAGATATTTTACGGGTTGGGAGATATTATTCTACTATGGCTTTTTCGCCAACGCCTGCTCCTTCTTCCTCTTCGGCGGCAACACCGGGTGCTTTTGCAAATCGTCGCGTGGAGATTGTCACTATTCCTGAAAAGTTTTACGGAGTTGCCTTGGGAATGGACGGAAAAACGCAGGCGGAACGAGAGGCACCTTTACCCCCTCCGCCTGCTCCCAAACCGATTCCCCCTCAGGCGATGGTGAAACCTGCAGAGCGTAAGCCGATTTGGCCTTACTTGGTTTTGGTTGGAGTCGTGGTTTTGATCGTGTCTGGGGTGTTCGTGTATGTGAATAGGGATTTGCTATTTTCGGCACAAGCTCCTACTCCCGCTCCTGTTGTGGTTGCGCCTGCCCCGTCTGCCCCTAGTAATCTTTCCGCAACGTCGTCTGGGTTGGCAGTTAGTTTAATGTGGGCTGATGGTGGCGGAGCGGTCGCCGGGGTGCGGATTGAGCGTCAAGATAATGGAAGCTATGCGCCGCTTACGGTTTTACCGGCGGGGAGCACGGCTTTTTTAGACGTATCCGCACAACCTTCGCGTGCGTATACCTATCGTGTGATTGCCTTTGGAGAAGGAGGAGAATCTTCTCCTTCAAATGAGGTGACGGTACGTGTCCCTGATCCACTTCCTTTGCCGCCGCCTGCGCCTGTCGCACCCACCCTTCCCTCTGGAGGACTTGATTCTGATTCAGATGGGCTTACTGATGTCGAGGAACCCCTCTATGGGACGGATGCACGTAGTCCGGATGCAGACCTGGATGGATTTTTAGATGGGAATGAGGTCTTTCATCTTTACAATCCTGCGGCAAGGTCACCGGTGCGTTTATTGGATTCTGGCTTAGTCAAATTGTTTTCGGCTCCGGCTGGTTGGTCTGTTCTCGTCCCTTCCTCTTGGATTATTGGGTTAGATATTCCCGATGGTTCGCAAGCAACGGTGACGACGGGTCGAGGAGAGACGATGTTTCTTAAGATTGAGAATAATGCGACAGGTGCATCCTTACCGGATTGGTATGCCGCACGTGTGTCGGGTGAAAGCGCTTCTTCTGTACGTCCGTTTGTGACGAAGGGTGGTCTGCAAGGGGTGATCGCTCCAGATAGATTGGAGGCTTTGTTTGCTTGGGGGAACAAGGTGTTTACGGTTAAGTATATCTTGGGGGGAGAGGTATTTATCAATTACCGTACGACCTTCGAGATGATGCTTAATTCCTTGAGGTTGGTGGGAGTGCCTATCGTGGCGGCTCCTTCCGAGGCGGCTACTGGCCCCGGTTCTTTGACGACGGGGGCTGCAGCCGCGCCGTTAGCGAGTTCTGCTGCGTCTATTTTGCCTCTGTCTAGCGCGTCCTCCTCTGCTTCTGTGCCGCTGGTCGAGAGTCCTTCCTCGACTTCTGCTGTTCCCCCTGTTTCCTCCGCAACATCTTCTTCTACCGCTGTTTCTTCTACTCGTCTTTGATTATGTTGTCTTTTGAGGTCATTTCTTCTTTGCCGAGTTCGTTGATGGGATCGGATCTTGAGGCTCTTGCTGAGGTTGTTTTTAAGGCGATTAAGATGCCTGTGTCGAGTACGGTGTCTTTAACCTTCGTGTCTGAGAAGCGCATGCAAGACATCAATCGGGTTCAGCGAGGAAAGGATCGCCCTACGGATGTGCTCTCATTTGCTACGGCAGAAGAGGTTCGTCTGTCTACGCCTAAATCTTTATCAACGGATTTGGGAGATATTTTTTTATGCGCTGTCTATGCTCGTCGTGAAGCGCAGCGACGGGGGATTGATGCGCGTGAAGAGCTTCTGCGCTTGCTCGTGCACGGGATCCTTCATTTACAAGGGTATGATCATGTGACGGTTGAGGAAGAGGCAGATATGTTTGGTTTTCAGGAACGGATATTGGAACGGATTCTGGAGCGAACCTCGCGTACCGTTAGTAAAAGTGCTTGATTTCTCACTGCTTTCTTCTTCTTGACAAGTTTGCCTATGTCTATGTTCCTGCCCCGAAGTTTTGCGCATGCGCTCCGTGGACTGCGCACGTGTTTTGCCTCGGAACGGAATTTTCGTTTCCAAGTCGCTGCAGGATTGCTGGCCGTTTCGGCCTCTTTCGCGCTTCCGATCCTCCCTTGGCAAAGGATCGTGGTCTGGTTTGTGGTGATGATCGTGCTCGTGCTAGAATTGGTGAACAGTTCCATGGAACGTCTGGTAGATCTTGTGAAGCCTCAGCTTCATGAGAGTGCGCGCGATATTAAAGACCTCATGGCGGCTGCGGTTCTCATGTCATCGTTCTTTGCGGTCCTCATAGGACTCATGATTTTTTTGCCTTCCATTTTCCTTGCCTTGCGCGCTGTATGAAAGAACATCTCATCGCCGGCATTGACCTCGGGAGTTCATCTATCCGACTTGTGGCTGGCCAGGTTACGGTCGGAGCAGATAAACGCGAGGTATTAACAATGCTTGGAGCCGTTGAGGTTCCATCGCAAGGAATTTCCAAGGGCTCGGTAAACTCACTTGAAGAAGCGGTGAGTTCTATTTCGGCATGTTTAGAGCAGGCCGAGCGTCAAATTGGATTACCGGTTACAGAAGCCTATGTTGGATTGGGTGGACCTTTGATTCAGGTGCAATTAGCGAAGGGGGTCGTGGGTGTTTCGCGTCCAGAAAGCGAGATCCGTGAAGAAGACGTGCAACGCGTGCTTGAATCCGCTCGTTCCGTGGTTAATCCCGCAAACTTTGAGATCCTTCATATTTTGCCACGACGTTTTAGTATTGATGGGCAGCAAGCCGTCAAGGATCCGATTGGGATGCAGGGGATCCGTTTAGAAGTTGATGCCCAAATTGTACAGGGGCAAGCAGCAAATGTGCGTAATTGTACAAAAGCGGTCTTTCGTACCGGGAATGATATCAATGAGCTGGTTTTTAATCCGTTAGCTTCAGCTCAGGCAGTGGCTAGCTCTCGCCAAAAGGATGTGGGTGTTGTTGTGGTTAATGTGGGTGCTTCTACCACATCGGTCGCGGTGTATGAAGAAGGGGAACTTATCCATGCCGCGGTTATCCCGATTGGGGCTGACCATATCACTTCCGATATCGCGATTGGCTTGCGGACTTCGCTTGAAGTTGCAGAGCAGATTAAGCGCACGGTCGTTTCTGCGAATGCGGAAGAGGTTCTCAAGCATGAAATGATTGATCTGCAAGAGTTTGGGGCTCCACAGAGCGAGATTGTCGGTTCGCGCTTCGTGTCTGACGTAGCGCAAGCACGTGTGGAAGAGCTATTTGAACGGGTAGAAAAAGAACTTAAAAAAATCCAACGCAGCGGAATGTTGCCTGCTGGAGCTTTGTTGACGGGCGGTGGAGTCAAATTACGTGGGATGGTAGAGGTTGCCAAGCGCACCCTTCGTTTGCCCGCGAGTTTAGCTGCGGCCTCTCAAGTGCAAAGCCAGGTCGTCGATGTCATCCAAGACCCTGCCTTTTCGACAGCTGTCGGCCTTGTTCTGTGGGGATTTGAAGGAGAGCGTGAGCCTCGTCTGGGTGGAAGGGGGTTTGGGGGCGTGGCGGCTAAGGGTGGGGATATGTTTAAAAAGTTAAGCTCTCCTCTCAAGAAGATTTTTAAGTCGTTTCTCCCTTGATCTTTTCTTGACCTCCTGCGGTTCGCTCAGTATGGTGGGAGGGCAAGGATGAGCTGTCATCCTTTGTTTGATAAGAGTCTGTAACGTATACATTTTTTGTTCAGTTTTCCTTTATTTTTCCTGATATATGGCGGAGATCAAGCCTGACATCGAAACCTTTGCCAAGATTAAGGTCATTGGCGTGGGAGGATCGGGCGGTTCCTCAACGAACCGCATGATTGCGTCCAAGATTCGTGGCGTGGAATTTATTGCCATGAATACGGATGTGCAGGCATTGCATTATTCGCAGGCTCAACACAAGCTACATATTGGGAAGGCAAGTACCCGTGGGCTTGGAGCGGGGATGGATCCAGAGATGGGCTTGAAAGCGGCGGAAGAGGCGCAGAATGAAATCCGCGAAATGCTCAAAGGGGCGGACATGGTGTTTATTACTTGTGGACTTGGTGGTGGAACGGGTTCAGGGGCTTCTCCGTTTATTGCAAGTATTGCCAAGGATTTGGGAGCGTTAACGGTCGCGGTCGTGACTCGGCCGTTTGGATTTGAAGGTGCGCAGCGTAAAGCGATTGCTGATGCTGCCTATGAAAAGTTAGCCGCTCATGTTGATACGATTATTACGATTCCAAATGACCGCATTTTACAAATCATTGACCGCAAAACCTCTTTAGTAGATGCGTTTGAAATGGTGGATGATGTTTTACGTCAAGGTGTGCAAGGGATCTCTGAGCTGATTACGGTGCCCGGCCTTATCAATGTCGACTTTGCTGACGTGCGTTCGATTATGTCGAACCGTGGTTCGGCGCTCATGGGTATCGGTCATGGTCATGGCGATAATCGTGCGGCCGATGCAGCTAAGGCGGCTATTGCCTCTCCGCTTTTGGAAGTTTCGATTGATGGAGCGAAAGGCATTTTATTTACCATTACGGGCGGTTCAAATTTAGGCATGTATGAGGTCTCTGAGGCGGCGAAAGTGATTACCCAGTCGGCAGATCCGCAAGCACGTGTGATTTTTGGGGCGATTATCGATGAGAGCATGAAGGATGAAATCAAGGTAACCGTGATTGCCACGGGTTTTGATACGCGTCCCGCTGCTCCTAAGCCAAAAATTGCCTTTAGCTCTGGTTCTTTACAGCAACAAGCCCCTGCTTCACGACCCGTCATGCATACGGCTCCTCCTGAGCCGCTTGAGCGCGTGTCTTTTCAAGCGCCAAGTCGTCCCGTCGTGTCGCAGCCATCTCAGCACACGGCTCCCCTGGCTCCGCCTGTGGTTCAACAGCATCCGCAACAACACTATCAACAACAGCCCGCCTACGCTCCACAGCCTCAACCAGAGCCACCTACGGCTCCTCCCGCCCCTTCTCAACCCATGATGCCGTCTGCGCAGCCTGCGGCTCATCAACCGCACGTGACGCCTCCGAGCTACATGCATACCCCTCCTGTTCGTTCCCAGCAGCCACCGGTGCATATGCCTAAGCCCGCTACGCCTCCCACGATGGGTTCTGCTGGAGGAGATGAGGAGGAGGATTTAGAGATCCCTGCCTTTATTCGCAAAAAGATGATGTAGTGGTATGCATTGTCCTGTCTGTAGCCACCCTGATACGCGTGTGGTGGATTCTCGTTTGGCGCCAGATGGGACGTCGGTCCGACGTAGACGTGAATGTGACCAATGTGAGTATCGATTTTCTACTTCAGAAGAAGTGGAGTTGTTGGATTTAACGGTGGTAAAGCGTGATGGTCGACGTGAGGCCTATGCCCGTGAAAATATTGAGCGAGGGTTGCGCAAGGCCTTAGAGAAGCGTTCCTATACCGAGACGGATTTTCGAACCCTTATTCATGCTATTGAGCGAGCGATCCAGCGCCGTAAGAGCATGGAGATTCGAAGTGCAGATGTGGGGGAGATTGTGATGCAGGAATTAAAAGGCTTTGATAAGATCGCCTATATTCGGTTTGCGTCTGTCTATCGTTCCTTCGAAGATGTGGAAACCTTTGAAGCGGAGGTAAAGCGCTTGCTCACGACTCCTAAAACAAAAAAGAAGCAAAAGAGAGGATAGGTATTTTGCCTGCGGTATAGTATAGTGAAGAATAATTATGCAAAAACGTACAAAAATTGTGGCGACGATTGGTCCTGCCTCAGGGACACCCGAGATGCTGCGATCGTTGGTTGAGGCAGGGTTGAATGTGTGTCGCTTGAATTTTTCTCATGGGACACACGAGGAGCATGCGCAATACATCAAGATGATTCGGGGATTGGCGAAAGAGCTGGGCGAGCCGCTTACAGTATTGCAGGATCTCCAAGGGCCAAAAATTCGTGTGCAAAATGTGCCTAAGGAAGGAGTTATCTTGCAAGATGGGAAAGACGTTGTTTTTACGACGGACGAGAAGAGTTCTTCTATTCATGTAGATTATGTGGATTTGCATAGCTGTGTTCATCCTGGTGAGCGTATTTTGATGGATGATGGCTTGTTAGAAGTCGAGGTCGTATCTGTCCAGGATCGTGATATTACCTGTCGCGTCGTGCATGGAGGCACGCTCCTTCCGCGTAAAGGGGTTAACTTGCCGAGTACAAAACTCAAAATCTCCTCCATGACCGAGAAGGATCGTGAGGATTTGAAGTTTGGTGTCTCGCAAGGGGTGGATTGGGTGGCGATTTCTTTTGTGCGCTCTGCACAAGATGTGCGTGAGTTGAAGGAACTGATCCATACGTATGAAGAAGAGCTTGGTTTGCCGCATGAACCGCCAATTCGTGTCATGGCCAAGATTGAGAAAGCGGAAGCGATGGAGCAGTTGGATGAGATTATTGCCGAAGTAGATGGAATTATGGTTGCCCGTGGAGATTTGGGAGTGGAAATGGCCTTTGAAAAGGTTCCTGTCATGCAAAAACGGATTATTGCCGCCTGTTTACGCGCGGCAAAGCCGGTCGTGGTTGCAACCCAGATGTTAGACTCGATGATTCGTAATCCACGTCCAACGCGAGCCGAGATTTCTGATATTGCGAACGCCGTGATTGACCATGCGGATGCCACGATGTTGTCTGGAGAAACCACGACGGGAAAATACCCTCTGGAGGCCGTTCAAGCGATGACGGCGGCGATTCGTGAGACAGAGGGAAGTGTTTATGATGATGTGTCTACGCCGGTTCGGACGACGGGGAGCCAGGAAGAAGCGATGACGAATATTGCGAGCGCCTTGGCGACTTCTTCAGGAGCAAAAGCGGTATTGGTCGCCTCCTTATCAGGTCAGGCCGCTCGTTTTGTTTCACGTGAACGTCCGCCGGTGCCCATTTTTGTGGCAACGACGAGTGAGCGCGTGGCTTGTCAGCTCTATTTGTCTTGGGCGGTTTCTCCGCTCGTGATCGCTCCGTGTAAGACGGTTCCAGCCTTGATTGAAGCGGCGATGGCGCAGTTAGTGGCGCAAGAGAAGGTGAAGAAAGGGGATCAGGTTGTGGTGGTGGCGGGAGAACCGCTCGGGCAGTCAGGGATGGTTAATTTGGTGGAGATTCGGCGTATTTAGGCTCGTCTGTAACATCTTTCGTCCCTGTCGGTATAGATAGGTAGGGAGAACGCTGTTTTTTTGTTTATTCATCTTACCTATCTTATGTTGAAATCTTTGTCTGTTGGAAGTTTGTTAGTATTAACCACGCTCATGCCCCATGTTGGGTTCGCGAAAACGTCACCCTTTTCTCTCAATGGAAAGGTAAAGGTGGCTGTTCGTCAGGATGCCAAAAAACTTTCTACGGATGTACAGGTATCTTTGATGGGAAAGGTTACGGCTCTCTCGGGAACGAATATTACCGTGTTAGGGAACAACGGATCTAGTTATGTGATCGATGCCTCTTCGGCGAAACTCGTCCGTCGCTATGGAGGGACGATGACGGTTGCGGATATCCAAGTGAATGACCAGGTGTTTGTGCAGGGAACGTTGGTTGGGGCTTCGATTAAAGCGAAGGCGATCGAAAATTTTTCTTTGCAGGCGCGTAATGGCGCGTTTAGTGGCACGGTTCAATCTGTTTCGGGCAACAGCTTTGTGCTCAAGAGTCAGAATCGGGGAATGCAGACGGTGTTAACCTCTGTAAACACGAAGTTCTTGAAAAATGGAGCGGCGGCAACCTTGGCGGATGTGGTGGTTGGTGCGACTGTGCATGTAGATGGGATTTGGAATAATACGAACAATAATGTCATGGCGAATAAGGTGCGTGTGACGGTTAAGCAAGAGCAGGTACGTTTGAATGGAACAGTGTCCGCCCTGAGTGGGACGACGCTTACGCTAAATGGTATGGATGGGAAAACGTATACGGTGAATGTAGTAGCAGCGATTTTGGCATCGAGCTCGTATTACGGAAAAGACTGGACGAATCTTAAAGTGGGAGATCGTGTACAGGTGTGGGGCAAGATGATGACGGGCTCAACGCAGGTAACGAGTTCCATGGTGATCAATTTCTCCTCTTAGATAAGAGAGGGGAGAAGAGAAAACGGAGATTTCCTGATGAGAAGTCTCCGTTTTTATTCATATCGTCAACATGCTATGCTGGCGATATCTTTTGTCTAATTGCTATCTATCTCTTGCTTATGAATGGTTTGTCTCGTTATGCTCCGCTTTTGCTCCGTTTATCATTGGCAGCGGTTTATATCTGGTTTGGGATTTCCCAGCTTACGAGTCCTAATATCTGGATGAGTATGGTCCCAGATTGGGCGATGAGCATGTCTGGCATGACCGCGGCTACAATTATCAATCTAAATGGTTGGTTTGAGATTGTGGCCGGAGTTTTGTTGGTCTTAGGATTGTTTGTTCGTTTGTTGGGATTGGTATTAGGCGTCCATCTATTGTTGATTGCCCGTGAGCTTGGGATCAATGCCGTGGGTGTACGTGACTTTGGGTTGGCAGGTGCGACCTTGGCCTTGGCGTTGTTTGGCGCGGATGATTTTTCCTTGTCGAAGTATGTAAAAGACCGGCGCAAGAATACGAGTTTGAATGCGTAACGTATCTTAATAAAATAAATAGTATTCCTATGATCCAAGAAATTCTCAATGCCTTGAATTGGCGGTACGCGACACAGGTGTTTGATCCACAGAAATGTGTCTCTCCAGAAGAGATGCGGGCGATTTTAGAGGCAGCTGGTCTTGCTCCAAGCTCCTTTGGGCTTGAGGCTTGGAAGTTTTTAGTGATTGAGAATCCAGAGATTCGTGCTAAGTTGCGTGAGGTTGGATTTGATCAACCAAAGATTACGGATGCTTCCCATTTAGTGGTTGTGGCTCGACGGACGGATGCGCGCCAACATATTACGCAAGAGCTGATTGAGCGTAGTGCGAAGCAGCAAGGGGTTGATCCAGCTAAATTGGATGGCCTTAAGAATATGGTTGAGAGATCGTTGGCGGGGAAAAGTGATGCAGAGGTAGATGCGTGGGTGCGGAGCCAGACGTACATTCCTCTGGGCATTATGATTGAAACGGCGGCTTTGCTTGGAATTGATGCGGGGCCGATGGAAGGGTTTATGCCTGCAGGAGTGGATGAGGTGCTTGGACTCAAAGAAAAGAACCTGACGGCAACAAGTATGATCGCATTTGGGTATCGTGGGGAGGATTCGGCGGCCAAGCGTCCAAAGGTGAGACGGGTGTTTGAGGAGGTGGTGGAGTTTGTGAAATAGGGATGTAAAAACGACTCTGTGCAGGGTCGTTTTTTATTTTTGTTATTGGGGGCAAAGGGTTATAGTTTTGTTATATTGTTTTTACAAACACCACCCCCACCTCGTAGCGATTATAGAACGCAAAACCGAATTTTTGCCCGTGTCTTCGACCGCGCATTTGATTTTGGCGGGGAAGCTCTTGCGGTTGCCGGAGACGGAGTTTTTAAAGAGCTTTGATATTGCGATCCAGTTGGGGGCGATCTTGGCGGTGGTGAGTTTGTGGTTTAAACGGTTATTGAAAGATTGGAAGCTTATTCAGCGAGTCGTGGTAGCGTTTATCCCTACGGGTATTATCGGAGTGGTTTTATATCCGTTCATCAAAGGATTTTTGTTGGGGAGTACGTCGATTATCTTGTGGTCGTTGTTGATTGGGGGAATTGTGTTGATGGGATTTGAGTTTTTGCATCAGAAAGAGGGGAAGGAAGAAAAGGGGGTGGAAGAGATTAGCTATAAGCAAGCCCTTGGCGTTGGGTTGTTTCAGGCGCTCGCGGTTATTCCTGGGGTTTCGCGTTCAGCCTCAACGATCTTGGGAGGGATGTGGCTGGGACTTAAGCGGAAGACGGCGGTAGAATTTTCTTTTTTAGTCGCCATTCCAACGATGGGGGCGGCGGTGGGATTGGATTTATTGAAGAATGCTTCGAGTTTTTCTCGTGATCAATTTGGCCTCATGTTGTTTGGATGCGTCATTTCTTTCTTGGTTGCGCTTGCTTCTGTAAAAGCATTGACCGCGTTTGTACGCGGTCATACCTTTTTGATCTTTGGATTTTATCGCATCGTAATTGCGTTGCTGTTGTTCTGGATCTTATAGATCCTTACCATTAAATTTCTGTGGTTCAAGCGTGTCTAAGTCGATATCATCGAGACAGCGGACGTTGATAGCGATCATTTCTGTTCCATCTTGGCCTTTGCCGCGACCGAAGGAGCGGATGCCGCAGGTTTTGCAGAAGAGATGATGGATCATCTTTTTATTGAATTGGTAATCGGTGAGGTTGTCTTCGCCGGATTCGAGTTTGAATTTATCGGCGGGAGCAAAGGTCAGCCAGTACCCGGTTTTGGCACAGATGGAGCAGTTACAGACGATTGGGTTGGATGGATCGATCTCGGCTTCGAAGCGTACCGCGCCGCAATGGCAGCCTCCTTTATGGATGTTGGACATAGGATGTGGAAATAGTGAGTAAGCACTCAGGTTCTAGTCCACGATGGTTCATGAACTTGAATCTGGAAGGTAAGAAGATATTTCCCTTATGAGGAAGAGGGGGTTGGTCGCTAGCGGTGGGTTGAGCGGCAGTCGCTTGTCCAGTGTTGTCCGCGTGTCCACCATGCCGGGAGGGCGAACTTGGGGTTTGCGAGGAGTGCGGCGAAGAGGCCGTTTTCGCCCCTCATCTTTCTTTGAATCAGTTCTGCTCGTGTTATTACCTTCTCTTTTCGAGACTTTACCCAGGGAGAGCTGTTTTTGCAATCTCTGCTTGTTCTTTTTCTTCTCTGACGATAATGTTTCTATGGTATATGTCTCACGAGTACGAAGCCAAGTTTTTGCGGATTGATTCTGAGGATGTCCGTCGTCGGTTAAAGGAGGTTGGGGCTACGCTCGTCCATCCAGAGCGGTTGATGAAACGCAAGACGTTTGATTTTTTGGAATTGTCTTTGCGGGCCGTGGGGGCGTGGGTAAGGGTGCGGGATGAGGGGGATAAAGTGACGATGAGTTATAAACGGATTGCCGCGGAGACGATGCAGGGGATGAGTGAGGTGATGGTGGAAGTGGATGATTTTGATCGTGCCTGTGATTTTTTGCAGTCGGTGGGATTGGTTGAGACGTCTTTTCAGGAGAATCGGCGCGAGACGTGGATGCTTATGGGGTGTGAGGTTGTGATTGATTGGTGGCCATGGATTCAGCCTCTTGTAGAGATTGAGGGGGGTTCGGAGCAGGAGATTCATGGGGTGTCTGATCTTTTAGGGTTTGACTGGTCACAAAAGACTCATGGAGGGATTGAGCCGGCCTATCAGGATGTGTACCATATTTCTGCGCAGGCGATTAAGGAGTTGAGATCTATTACATTTGCGTCTCCTCCGGCCGCGCTACTGGAGCATAAGAGGTAATCGGTTTTCGTTGACCGAATGTGCATTAAGGTCTAGGGTACGTAAGGCTATGGAGACACTTTTGCTGTTGATGGGTTCGGTATTTATTACCACGCTTTTGTTGTTGGTTTTGTTTAATATTCGTACCCGTGAGGCGATAGAGCGGTATTATGTAAAGCCAACCTACGTGGTGGGGGATGAGGCGTTTACTCGCTCGATGTCAGGGGTGTTGTCGGCGGACTTTTGTGAGGGGAATTCGATCCAGACCTTGGTGGATGGAAAGGAGATTTTTTCGGCCATGATTGAGGAGATTAAAAAGGCCAAGGTGAGTATCAATCTCGAGAGTTTTGTGTGTTCGTCTGGACGCGTCTGTTCTTCCTTTACGGCGGCCTTGAGTGAGCGGGCTAAGGCGGGGGTGTCGGTGCATGTCATTTTGGATTGGATGGGGAGTACGGATTTGCATGATGAGCACTATCGCTGCATGAAAGAAGCGGGGATTCGCGTAATTAAATATCGTAAGCCGCATTGGTATACGTTGCCGCGTTTGAATAACCGTTCGCATCGGAAGATTTTGGTGGTGGATGGTAAGGTGGGGTTTACCGGTGGAGCCGGGATTGCAGACCAATGGCTACACGACGTAGATGGGATGTTGGCCTGGCGTGATATCCATTATCGCTTTGAGGGGCCGATTGTGGCCAAGATGCAGGCGGCGTTTATGGAGAATTGGCTGAAGAGTCATGCGCGGGTGTTAGAGGGAGAGGCATACTTTCCGACCTTGGTTCCAAAGGGCGAGATATCTGGCCAATTATTTACGAGTTCGGCGGATGGGATTGAGGCAGTTCGGCTCATGTTTCTTTTAGCCATCGCGAGTGCGAAAAAGAGCATTCGGATTTTGAATGCATATTTCGTCCCAGATCTATCGTTGTCGCGCGCCCTTATCCACGCCGCTACAAGACGGGGGGTGAAAGTCGAAATTGTTGTCCCGGGAGACAAGACCGATCAGCGTTTATTGCAAGAGGTATCGCGTTCTTCTTGGGCGAAGTTATTGCAGGCGGGGGTGAATATTTATGAATACCAGCCCACCATGCATCACGGCAAGATTTTTATCGTCGATGATGAATTTGTGAGTATTGGCTCGGCCAATTGTGATGGTCGTTCGTTTCGTATCAACGATGAGATGAATGTGAATGTCTTAGATAAGAAATTTGCCGCGGAGCAAGTAAAGGTATTTGAGCAAGATAAAAAGAATTCACGTTTGGTGACCTATAAACAATGGAAACGCCGTCCCTTATGGAGAAAGGTTATTGGGCATTGTGGTCGTTTGATCCAGGGGCAGTTTTAAGGCGCGGCCAGAGGATGAGGGCGACCATGATTGTATTGATGGCTGCGATATAAACTGGGTATGAAATATTCTCGAGAGTGAATGTTTGGTTGGCTACTAAGCTTAAGAAGGCGGCGAGAATGTCGAGGGCGAAGAAGGTGGCGATTTCTGTTTTTGGGAAGCGATATGTTTTGATTAATGCAGGAACCATACCGGTAAAGTCAGCGAGTATGGAGCAGTAGAGGCCAAGTACAGGATTTTTCGTTGTTTGCCAGACAATGATTCCCAGGATCGCGATGGCTAAGCATGCGAGATCGATTTTTGCCCAACCACCCATTCCATATTTAATGCTTAGCCCTAGGATGATCGCGCCTTGAATGAGGGTTGCGCCGGCTAGCCACACAGCAACTGTATTGCCATTGGCGAATAGAGTCGCCGTCGAGAGAGCGGCAATAATGAAGAGAACGAAGCGTGTGGTGCGATGTGGTTTTGCTTCTCCTTTTAAGATGGCGCGTGCATAGATGAACGGGGAGATGAGGGCGAGGGCGCTACTCAGAAAAATGAGGATGGGGCTATGCATAGTGTATTTTACTTTATCTAGTTATGTACTTCAGTCAATACCGCCTCACAGCGATGATAATTAAGCATGAGAGAGAAATGAGTATTCCGATTTTTAATCCCCTAGGAACGTAGGACCAAGTTACAGTATGTGATCCTGGAGGGATATATACGGAGCGTAACCCGTCGGGTCTCGTTTGGGTTGGTATTGAAGGTTCGTTATCGATAGAAGCTTGCCAGCCAGGATCCGATCGATCAGACAGGATTAACTCCCCTCCGTGAGGAGAAGAGGTGTTTATGACAACCTTATTAGGCGTGTAAAGAAGGATATTTGCTTTGTAGTCTATTCCTGCCGCGCTCTCTCTAATAAATGCACGAGGTGCGGGATCTTTTCTTTTTAATAAGGTGAGGCCATGTTCTTTTTTGATGAATGACCAATGTTGAGAATCTTCTTGTGTTTTTAGACATTGAGATTCCGGGCAAATAAGATACCGAATGCCTAATTTGTAACTTTTTCACGCGTTGTCCCCACTTGGTAGCGCTTGAGAGTACTCGGTCA
>CAZIQG010000003.1:0-28298 GCA_964541725.1 uncultured Gammaproteobacteria bacterium | reverse complement strand
ATTTTTGATGCCTTGTTGCCAGGAAAAAGGCCTATCCGTGTTTCGGCCAAGGGCGCGCAACACGTCCCGCACCCAACACATGCACAGGAAACCATGGTCTATCTCACGCTGGATTATGGGCAGGATCTGATTGCGCATTTGCACGTGAACTGGTTTTCACCCCTTAAGCAGCGCCAGATGGTGGTAGCCGGTAACAAACGCATGATTGTCTATAACGATATGGACCTGAATGAGCCCTTGCGTATTTACGATTGTGGCACCTACGATCCGGTAAAAGACACCCCATTTTATCCCCAGATTCGTACCGGCGATATTTCCATTCCCTATGTGACGCAGCAAGAACCACTCTTCCTTCAACTGCAAGAATTTATCGCTTCCATTCGTGAACATCGCGAACCAGAAACCGGTGGTCAAGCTGGTTTAGAAGTCGTGCGTATTTTAGAAGCGGCGATGCGTTCCCTCAAAAACGGCGGAGCCCCACAAGCCATCTAACCCCTCGTCTATGGGAACACAGGCGGCTGGGAGATATATAAGTAAAGACTATGTAGTGTGGGGCAGTTTAATTGAGCTTACCGATATCGACACCGTCTGGCAGGCGCTAGATAAGCGTGTGCGTACCAGTGTGCGTAAAGGGGAGCGTTTAGGCGTCCATATTCGTCCGCTCGATTTCCAGAGTGACGACCTAGAAGCGATGCGCGCCATCACCCCTAATGATGACGATATTCCCGCGCAATTTGAGCCCCGTCATCACGCCTTTATTGCGGTTGATGAGGCTACGCAAGTGAAGCTTGGTTGGATTTTGCTGGCGGGTATTCCCGGGACATCAAAGGTTTTTTTACTCTGTCATGCCTCAACAAAAGAGGGGAAAGAACGTCAAACCCCCAACCTTCTTTTGTGGCATGTAATAAAATATTTTACCCCTGGACCGTATCGTTACTTAGATGTGGGTGGTTCCTATCGTTTTAGTCTCCAGCGCTATTTTCAAGGGTTCCGACAATACACGTATCCGCTCGTAATGCGTCCACTCGATATCCCATTTCGAATTGGGCTGGAACCATTCGATCTCGCGGCCTACGGCCAGCCGCTCGGGGATCCTGAAGTGGGAAGTGCGTGGCTTGCAGAGACTCTCGGTACCCAATCGTTTACCACGCTCCCAACGCCTGTTCTTGCGCGTACCGTCTGTATACGTGAACTGGTTGAATCGGGATGTTTTGCAGATGGCGGAGAGCTCCTGTGTATATTTGGCGCCGAAAGCCCGCTTGATCCGGAAACATCTCTCGAGTCAGTTAAAGCGCTTGTTCCCTGCACACTCTCTCCTTCTGATCGTGTAAAAGCTATTTATGTCCTGCGTACGTCGGCTATGTCCGAGAGCGACTGGTCAAGCTGGCAAGTCTTTGCCAAGGAGCGAAGGATCCCGTTGATAGAAGATTGCACGTACGTGTGGGGCAGCGAAGGAGTGGGTGCGGGTGATTTTCAAATATATGCCGCTGGCACGCCGTTCACTCTTCCGTTTGGAGCCTTTTTGGTTGGAACACAAATTCCTCATGAGCGCTTATGGAAAGTGCATGGCGCGTCTGATCCAGGGAAAGAAGAAGAGATATACGCCATGCTCGCTGCGCAATCTCAGCAACTGGCGCAAATACGGGTCTATCGTCAACTGCTTCGCGCGCGCTACGAGGAGAATCTGCGTTCCGTCGTTACATCCGTGACGCTTCCCATCGAAGCGTGTCCCTACGGATTTTTTGCCAAATTCCATACCGCGGAACAGGCAAGTACCGTTGCGGCCTTTGTTCGTCGCTTTGGGGTTGAGGTTGGAGTTACGACGAACTCCACTACTCTCATCTTCCCGTGTCACCAAGGGATGACCATCCGTCACGTAGACTATATATCGGGCGCAATCATTGCCAATTTTCGCGAAGGCTGCGGCGTGCCAGGAATTCGCTGCTAAAACGAAGTGCTCTTGTTTCATGCCAGGGGCTTGGGTATAGTGCCCTCATATGCAAAGAGGTGGTTATAGCTGTGGGAGCGAGATTGACCTCTCCGAGAATGTCCATCCGAATTTTGTGCGCATGGGCAGCCGTATTAAGGTTCGCGATGGAGTGATCCTCTACGGGTCGCAACAAACGCCTCTTACGTTAGGAGATGACGTCTACATTAATGCACGGTGTCTCCTGCATGGAGGCTCGGCCGCCTTAACGATCGGAAATCGTGTGAGCTTAGGGTGCGGCGTAATTATCCATACCGATTCCGGTCCCAACACATCCCCCTTACTCCAGAGCCTCTATCCGATGACGCCGGGAGCTGTGACCATCGAAGACGATGTTTGGATCGGTACTTATGCCTTTATTATGCCAGGTGTCCGGATTGGGCATGGCTCGGTCATCGGCGCGCATGCGCTAGTAAAAAAAGACGTCCCTCCACACACCGTCGTGGCTGGTTCGCCGGCGCAAGTTGTCAAAACACTTCAAGACCATAAAGTTGCTTGCCATGCCTGTTCCCTTTCTCGATCTTAAGCGCGAGACCATACGCGACCTAGATCGCTTCCAGCAAGCGGCGGAACGTGTCTTTCGCAGCGGTGTCTACAGTCTCGGTCCCGAAGTCGAGGCGTTTGAGCGTGCATTTGCCCAGTATCTTGGAGTAAAGCATGTAGTGGCTGTATACGGGGGTACCATGGCTCTCTACGCCGTTCTCTTGGCAATGGATATAGGTTCGGGGGACGAAGTCATTGTGCCGACAAACTCATTCATCGCGAGCGCGGAAGCCGTCATAATGGCAGGGGCGACACCTGTTTTTTGTGATATTGATCCTGTCACGCATCTTTTTAATGAGGAGGATATAAAAGCTCGAAAAACCAGCAAGACAAAAGCCGTGATCCCTGTTCATTTATACGGACGCGTAGCAAATCTCGGTTCTCTAAAAGAGTGGGCAGACGCATGCGGCATACGGCTCATCGAAGACGCCTGTCAGGCACACGGCGCCAGTCTAGAAGGGAGAATGGCGGGGACGATAGGGGATGCAGGGTGTTTTAGTTTTTATCCCACCAAGAATCTGGGAGCTTTGGGAGAAGGGGGAGCGGTGGCGACAGACAATGATGAAATCGCTGAGCGTGTGCGCGGGATCCGTGTCCACGGCTGTCTAAAAGAAAAATATCGACACGATATTTTTGGAACCAATCTTAAAATGGATGCCTTGCAAGGGGCGTTCTTGTCGATAAAGTTAGAGGGTCTTTCCCAGGCAAATATCCGTCGCGAGCAGATTGCGCAACGCTATCAGATAGGGTTCGAAGGGACGCCTCTAGGGCTGCCCGCAAAACACCGTCCTGGAGCGCATGCGTATCATCTGTATGTGGTAACGTGTGAGAATCGCGATGCCTTGCAAGCAGCTCTGCAGGTCAGCGGAATTCAGACGGCGATCCATTATCCCACCCCTATTCATCTCCAACCCGCGTTTCGTGCCTATTCGGCGGGAGCTGGTTCATTGCCACAAGCGGAAGCGATGTCTGGAAAGATCCTATCCCTCCCTCTTTTTCCGACTATGACAGACGCAGAAGTGGATGAGGTGATTGCCGTTGTTCGTGCGTTTTATCAGGTATGAAAAAACTTCCTTGCTCAGCTCCGCTCTTGACCCTCAATAGCTACGAGGGATTGGTCAAGCTTCTCCCGTTTCTCGTCGAGCATTTTGAAGATGTGTATATTTTGGATGGGAATAGCACGGATGGAACGCTTGAATTGGCACGTTCGCTCGGTGTGCGTATTGAGAAACAATTTGAAACCGACGAGCCAAATCAGCGCATCAGTGATTTTCGTGCCATGCGCTTGCGTTTATGGGCACTCGCTAAATTTGATTGGCTCTTCATCTTAGATTCGGATGAATTAGTCACGCCTGAGTGTTTAAAGGTGGTGGAACAGGTGATTAAAAGTGGGGTAAAAGGCGAGGCGCATAGCTTTTGCTTGTGTATGCAGCGTCCGGATGGGGCCGTCGTGCAAGAAGCATTCTTCTATCCAAACCGTTGTATTAGATTATTTCGCAATTCTGATGGAATTAGTCTGGCCGACCGTAAACTTCATGAACGCTTTGTGGTTCCAGAGGGGGTTCGTACGATTTTGCATGATGAGGCAATCACGTCCGTCTGGCTACCTCCCAAGGCCTATTTACAAAAAACCCTACGCTACTTGAAGATTGAATCGGAAAGTCATTTTCCCCCCACGGTTTCTTATTGGCTGCGTTGGATCATCTATTATAATATTCGTTCTTTTTTTGGCCAACTCTGGCGCGCCATTTATACATACGGACGAGCCATCCTCTATCATCGTATTGCCCTTCCACTTCCGTATGCAGCCATGCTGTTAGGCTATCGTTGGGGTGTGATGGCGGCGCAGACAAAAGGGTGGTGGAATGGCCGTCGACAGAGTAATGGTCAAACTTAATCAAATATGTGTGGGATCGCGGGATATGTAGGACATGGGACGCGTGAAGCGTTGGAACGCGCCTCACTGGCGATTATTAGACGTGGTCCAGATGATCACGGTCTGTATCAAGGCGAGGGGGTCGGCTTCGCGTTTCGACGTCTCAGTATCATTGATGTCGCGCACGGTCATCAGCCGTTATCTAACCAAGACCAGACGATTTGGGTGATGTTAAATGGAGAAATCTATAACTTTCAGTCCTTGCGCACGGAGCTTATAGAAGCTGGATTCCGCTTTGCGACTCGTTCGGACACAGAAGTGATCGTTCATGGCTATGCCGCTTGGGGAGAAGAAGTGTTCCGTCGTTTAGAAGGGATGTTCGCCATCGCGATCTGGGATGTGAATAATAAAAAATTATTCCTCGCTCGTGACCGCATGGGCAAGAAACCCATCTATTACACCGAACGAGGAGGAACGCTTTGGTTTGCCTCCGAACTAAAAGCGCTCATGGCTGCGAACGTTTGCTCCAAGGAAATAGAAGTTGAAGCGCTGGCCGCCTACTTTCGTACGGATGCCATCCCTACCCCGCAGAGTATCTGGAAGCATGTCCATAAGCTCTCTCCGGCCTCGTACATCGTGGTGTCGCAGGGGCGGGTAAGTGAATCCAAGTCTTTTTGGCAGCTCCGTCCTGATGCATTTCCAGCCGTCGCTTCCTCAAAAGAAGCAGTTGACCTCCTTCGTCACTCCATTGATAGCGCTGTTAAGGATCGTCTGGTGTCTGATGTTCCGCTTGGTTTATTTTTATCCGGCGGACTTGACTCGACGGTGGTGGCCGCCTCCGCCGTCCGCCAATCCTCCCAGCGTCTGCGCGCCTTCACGATCGGCTTCGATGATCCCTCGCATGATGAAACCGCCGCCGCGAAGGGCATCGCCCAAGCACTGTGTCTGGAGCATCACGTGGCGAAACTATCAGAAAAAGAGGCCCTTCTCATGTTGGATGAGGCGGTAGAGTGTCTAGATGAGCCACTCGCTGATCCCGCCATTCTTCCGCAGCTTCTCTTGGCGCGCTTTGCAAAAAAATATCTAACCGTTGCCTTAGCGGGGGATGGGGGAGACGAGCTCTTGTATGGGTATCAACATATTCCCCTGCATGGATTAGCAATGCGTTATCCAGGACTATGGCAGCATGCAGGAATCATCAAGGGACTGGCACGCTATATGCCAGCCAGCCAGGGCTACTTCAGTCCCGGCTTTAAGCTGCAGCGAGCTGCGCGTGGATTAGGGGAGAGGGATCTTTGGAACCGTGACGTTGCTTGGCGAGGAGCAGTGACAAAAAAAGACATAGGTTCGCTATTTTCTCCTCTTATTCGTGAACGGATTCATGTTTTTGCCGTAGAGGCGTCCCTTCGCGCCTACAGCCAAGAAATCTCTTCGTGGGCAACGCCCTGGCAACAATGGTCCTGGGGATATCTGCACAGTTTTTTGATGGATGAAGTGATGGTCAAGGTTGACCGTGCCACGATGTGGTTTGGAATAGAAGGACGTTCTCCTTTGCTAGATCATCGAGTCGTGGAGGCGGCGTTCGCTATTCCAGATACTTACAAACTTAATGACTGGAAGGGAAAACGCTTGTTTCGTCAACTATTAGAAGGAGTCATTCCTACCCCTCTGCTTGACCGGCCTAAGCATGGCTTTGGCATCCCAACAGCCGCCTGGCTGCGAGGACCATTAGCATCCCGATTGGCGGCGTATGCGCAAACGGACTTTTTAGCAAAACAAGGTCTATTTGAATCAAAGACAATCCAGCGCTGGATCAAGGAGCACGGTCATGGACGTCCTGATCGGCGTAAAGAACTGTGGGCTTTTCTCATGTTCCAATTATGGTATGCTCGCTGGCATCAATGAAGGACTCTCTCCAAGTTTGACGTTACGCGCTACACGCTCACGTTTCACGAATTACTATATGACACAAGTAAAACAAAAAGAATGGTTAGAGCAATGGCAGCGCTTTGAAGATCAAGAACGCTGGTTATTTGAAGATTGGATCTACCCTGTCAAGCTCGAGGACTTTCGCGATAAGCGCGTGCTTGATGCTGGCTGTGGCGGAGGGCAGCACACGGCATTTGTCGCCCCCTACGCCAAGGAAATCGTCGGAGTCGACCTGAATGCCGTATCGGTGGCCAAAGAGCGCTGTCAGCATCTTCCGAACGCCAGCTTTGTAGAAGGGGATTTGGCTCAAGTTTCCTTTAATGAACTGTTTGACATGGTGTATTGCATCGGTGTTATCCATCACACGGATAGCCCAGAAGCAACCTTCAAGAATTTAGCACGTCTCACCAAGCCGGGCGGAAAAACCATGGTTTGGGCGTATTCTCATGAAGGGAATTTTCTCAACCGTACGCTGGTAGAAGGGGCGAAGTCGTTGTTCGTTCATCGGCTCTCGACGCGTGCCAAGCAGTGGCTTTCTAAGCTGCTCACAGCGCTTGTCTATCTCCCCGTGTACACCGTGTATTTTCTGCCTCTGCCTTGGTTACCCTATTACGAATATTTCCAAAACTTTCGCAAGCTCTCCTTTGCGCGCAATGATTTAAACGTGTTTGATAAGTTAAACGCCCCTCAGACCCATTTTATTACCCGTGAACGCATGGAAAAATGGTTTGCAGACAATGGATATACGGACGTCGTGATCAGCGCGTAGAAAGGGGTGAGTTGGCGGGGCGTCGGAACAAAGGCATAAAATATTATGTAGGGCATGATAGGCGGCAATACCCATATCCACAATCGTGAAGAGAAGGGACGTCTGAACGCCAGGGTTCTGGCACGAGAATAACAGAAGCGCGGTAGCGGGAAGCGACATCGCAAAGCCGGGTCGGGTTCTTGGAAGCATACGCCATGTTCAGCGCTTGCATCCGTTCCCACCATTCGCCGCCCACGGCTTGGCTAAACCAGGGGAGATAGTTATCACTCGCATCCACCACGATCGCGCGGCGTCCACGCAGACGAATCGCAGATCCCATCTCCGGTGGAGCGAGTACGATCGCGTCGTTTGGCGTCGACGTACGCAAAGAGTCAGTCATCGCAAACAGGGCGACCTCGGATCGTGTGAGGCGGGCTGAGCTCCACACTTGTTGGAAAAGCGCCTTGTAATGAAAAGCGTTAATGCGGAGAAATACAAGAAGTAGTAGGACGAATGCTCCTAACCACTTCCACTGACGGCGCTGGTAGGTTTGATAAAGAACAGCAAGTAAAAGAGGGATGACAAGAATACAGCTGACGATTTGCCAGCGCCAGACCTGGAGATAAAACATGGATGGGATCCAGCGCAGGCAAAACCATCCAAAAAATCCGAAGGGGAGAGGAAGAAAATAAAACGGGAGATATTGCGTCAGGTGCTTAGGAAGCTTGCTTCGTTCTCTCCAGAAGTACATTCCACCAATCAGAGCAAATGCATAGACAAACCAAAAGGCGATATGGTCCTTCCAGTGTAAGACGAAGTATCCATAATCAAAATACGGACGCTGCGTTTCAAGAAGGAGCGGAAGACGATCCTTCATCCCCTCCGCTAACGCCCGTCCGTGCTCGGCGAGTTGAAGGAGAATGATCACGCTAAAGGGGACGCCTGCCGCACAGATAAACACCAAGAGCTCTCGCCAATGCCGTTGTGTTCTGAGGATGAGTCGGCGCAAGACCTCAATCGTTCCTAGATGGATGGCGACAAACGGGTACATCCAGCCAGAGAATCCAATGGCCAACCCTTTCTTGATCGGTGACGCCGATGAGGTAAGCAGAAGGAGAAGCCAAGGGAAGAGCGCATAACTATTACGGCTCAAATTCATCCCCATGGGCGCAGGGATGTAGGGACCCTCTAAATGGATCGGGGAAATACTTAATAGGATTAATGCGCAGGCTTGTAGCCAGAAAGGAAAAGACAGGCTACGCGTGAGAACCCAAGTGCCAAGCAGAAACACCACGGTCATGATGGCACTAAAGGTATAGCTCATGAGAGCCTCCGGTTGTGGCCCAGGAAACAGCTTACTTACGTGTGCTGCGGTTCGATACCACATGAGTTCTGAAGGACCACGCGCAATCGTTCGGGAAGGGACGAGCAGGTCGTCTTGTGTGTACTGGTCAGGGCTTCGCGCCCACTGCACGTAATTAAGATGCATCTGAGCATCTCCTTCCAGTCCCAATTCAAAAAACGGTTGTCTCCAAGGCAGGATAAAGCGCGTGATGGTGAGACCGAAGAATATCATCCACAGTCCCCATGTACACAGGCGTTTTAGACGTTGGAGGGACAGCGTAGGCATACAGAGAGTGATGAGGGAGGCAAGGCTTTATAACCAAGGAACAATACCGTTTAAAGATACAACAAGAAGAGGTTGGGAGGAAATGGAGCGTAGAACCCCTCATTGTAGAAAAGCCAAGGCTCTGTTAAGCTTTTGGCGATAAATACCGCCAAATCCCCTATGAATCTGTCCGTGATTATTCCTGCTTATAACGAGGCCGACGCGATTGGGGCTGTCTTGCATAAGATCCAGACGCACTTGGCGACCCTCAATATTTCTCATGAACTGATTGTGGTGGATGATGGATCAACAGATGCTACGGGTGAACTCGCACAGGCGCGGGGGGCGAAGGTAGTGCGTAATCCCTGTAATTCTGGCTACGGGTTTTCTTTAAAACGCGGGATTTTAGCAGCCAACGAGGAACATATTCTTATCTTGGATGCAGATGGAACTTACCCGGTTGAAGAGGTCAAAAAATTATTGGATGTCTATATCCAAGGCTATGATATGGTGGTCGGGGCACGTCAGGGGACGTACTATCGAGGAAATGTCCTGAAAAATCCGGCTCGCATTATGTTTCGTTGGATAGCGGAATTTGTGGCTGGCCGGTCTATTCCTGATATCAATTCCGGCTATCGCTTAATGCGACGAGCAGCGGTCTTGCCCTATCTCTCGGAAACCTGCTTAGGATTTTCCTTTACCACCTCTCTGACGTTAGCCATGATGTTGAGTGGAAACTTTGTCGGATATGTACCCGTTTCCTATCATAAGCGGATCGGCTCTTCAAAGGTGAAGCATCTGCGTGACACGTTACGCGTCGCTCAAATTTTATCTAAAACCATCGTGCGCTACAATCCGCTCAAATTATTTATTGTCTTTTCGGTATTTCCACTGGTATTGAGTATAGGAGCCTGGATACTCTCGCCGTTTTCGGTCATTGCTGCAGTTTTTTTCTCAACATTTCTCGTGATCTTGGCGCTCGGACTCTTTGCAGAGGCGTTCATCAAAGATCGCGCCATGTAACTCTCTCCTATGCCTTCAACCTATCGTCTCGGTCTCGCACATGAGCATGATTCAGGCATTGCTCTGTTTGAGGAGCAAACGGGAAAGATGATCTACGCCGCCAATGAAGAGCGTTTCAACCGACAAAAGTTCACGACCGCCCTCCCCGCTCAAGCCTTGGCAGATGCGTTTAAAACGACGGGCATTCCTGCTGCCTCAATTACCTCGGTGGCACTTGGAAGCCGATTTCATGTAAGTCCTTCTGTAGGTTCTTGGAAAGAATCCCCGGGGTATTTGAAGGTGTTATTCCATGGATTGTCACTCACGCGCGTAGATCGTCTATTATTCGGGACTCGGTTTGGAGCCGGTGCCGTGCTTTGGATGTTGGATGTTCTCACGCGCAATCAGCGAAAAAAAGAAGTACAGCAGTTTTTAGAAGAGCGGGGGATACGTGTTCCTTCGCTACGCATATACGACCATCATCACGCGCATGCCGCCTCGGCGTATGCCGGATCAGGTCATGACGAAGCGTTGGTCATCACGCTGGATGCACAAGGAGATGGGGATTGTTCTCGAGTCTATCTCGCTAAAGGTGGAAAGATGGAGTTGAAACACCAGATCCCGTTTTTTCATTCTCCAGGCCATTATTATGAATATGTTACTTTTTTGCTGGGTTTTAAACCTGGTCGCGAAGGAAAAGTGACAGGTCTTGCGGCTCTGGGAGATCCCGCCAAAACATTGGAAATTTTCCAGAAGCGCATCCGCTATGATGACAAACGACATCAATTCGTGAATGAGGGCTACTATCGTTTAACGGAACTGAACTATTTAGAGCGCGCCCTCCATGGCCAACGCCGAGAAGATATTTCAGCAGGTATCCAGAAACATCTGGAGGATCTCGTCTGCGCCTATATTACAGATGTTGTAAAAACAGTTGCTTCGGCATCGGCGCCTGTCCGTCTCGTTTTAGCCGGAGGAGTATTTGCGAACGTAAAACTCAACCAACGCATAAGCGAATTATCTGCGGTGAAGGATGTCTTTATCTTTCCTCATATGGGCGACGGCGGGTTGCCAGCGGGGGCAGCAATGGCAAGCTTTTTGGAAGATGGTAAGCCAACACAGGGGATAGAGGATCTCTATCTTGGAACCCCCATTTCTGATGAGCGGGCAGAAGCAGAATTTAAACAGAGGAAGATCGTCTATGAAAAACCGGCCAACCTAGCAGAAGCCGTCGCACAGGAGCTTGCTAATGGACACGTCGTCGCGGTCACGTCTGGAAGGATGGAATACGGTCCACGCGCGCTCGGAAATCGCACCCTCCTTTACCAAGCGACCGATGCCACCGTCAATGACTGGTTGAATAAGCGTCTCAACCGCTCAGAGTTTATGCCGTTTGCTCCCATTATGCGCAAGCAGGATTTGCCAGACTATTTTTCCGGGCATGAAAAAGCCGAGCAAGCCTTGCAGTACATGACGATCACCTTGCAAGCGAACGAACGATGTCTGCGTGAAGCTCCTGCGATCGTACACGTTGACCAAACCGCGCGTCCACAAACGGTAACCCCTGTCTCCAATCCATTTATCCACGAGATTCTCACAAAATATTACGAAAAAACGGGGTTACACATTCTGATTAATACCAGTTTTAACATGCATGAAGAGCCGATCGTGTGTAACGAGTACGATGCTGTTCGAGCTTTTCTCATGGGAAATATTGATGTTCTGGTGTTGGGATCGTATATCGCGAAGCACCCTGACTTGAAGTCCACCTAAGACTATGTCTCACGACACACCTTATCAAGCGCGTATCGAAGCAGAAACCGGCGCTCTTTATGATGAGCTCTGGAACCGTTTTAACGAAGATGATTTTACGTTTGCCCTGCGTGAGTCTGAGCAGTACTTTAAGCTAGAGCCCACCTGGGTTCAAGGAAAACGTTGTTTAGATGTAGGGTGTGGGGTGGGCTTTTTTGTCCGGCGATTGTTTGAAGCGGGAGCGCAAGAGGTCTACGCTATTGATATCGGCAAACGGAATCGGGAAAACACGCTCCGTTGGAATGCTGCATATAAAGATCGCTTACAGGTTCTTGATATGTCAGCGCTCACACTGTCTTTTCCCGACGGTTTCTTTGATTTCACTCATTCAAATGGCGTCCTCCACCATACCCCGGATCCCTTTAAGGGATTTGAAGAGCTGGTTCGGGTATGTACTCCTGGGGGACGGGTGGTGGTAGGGCTTTATGGTCGCGGCGGAATATTTCCCGGTTCAATCTCTATCCTCAGGAAGCTCGTACGGTATCTCCCGTTTTCGTTCGTGTCCCGCTTGATTTCCTGGATATTTCCTAAGCCATACGACCAATATCTGGTGCTAGATTTTCTGTTTGTTCCCATTGTAAACCGCTATACAGAATCAGAGGTCCGTGCTTGGTTTGAAAAAAAAGGACTTATTACGATACAGCGCCATGCCTTGCATAGTCGGTACCAGCAAGGCGCGTGGCTGAGTCGCCTTCTGCACGGAGCAGGATATATCACGATGTCTGGTCAGAAGCCTATCAAGGTTTAAAGATGTGTTTACGCAGAACTTCAAAGTAGCCCATGGACTGGTTGGTCGTCATATCTTCGGTATGGTCAATTTCGTGTAAGCGAAACCACGGGATGGTTGGATAGCGGTGGTGCGCCCAGTGATAATCAAAGCCAGCACGACAAAAAACCCATCGATCCAGCCAAGTTGGTTTGAGGGTGCGAGTAAATGGATGAACTTCTTTTTCCTGGAGTGGTTGGTGTTCCGCGACCGAGCGAAGTCCGGCAACGAAACGGCTAACGGTAAGCCAAGGAAGAAACCAAAACCAGACGTAGTACGTCCAGGGAAGGAAAAGCGAGATCGCTCCTAAGAAGGCGAGCTGGACGATGGCAATCAAGCAAAGATCCAAGAACCACGGTTCTTGAGAAGAGGGCGTCGTCTTAGAGGTGCGTGTCGTGATATATCTAAATGCAATAGAGAAAAGTTGGAGCCCGAAAATATTTTGTAAGAAAAATCTGAGCACATTCTTTCCCTGGATAGAGACGAAAATAACCTGTTTTGTATCTTGAGGTGTACCAAGGTGTCCGTGGTGGGTAAAATGATTGCGACGATACCCTTCCAGTGGGACGTACAAGGGGGCAGATAAAAGGAGGCGGGTAAGGGTATCATTCAGAGTCTTATCCGAGGTAAGGAGCCAATGAATCGCCTCATGGAGCCAAAGACCTAAGGCATGTTGCTGGATGCTAATGATCAGAAAGGCGGAGACCCAAGTAGCAGGCGAGGGAAAACGCCACAAACAGAAAAAAACCGCTCCCACAACCAGCCAATTTCCTAAAATACGTAGGAGGGCTGTAAATGGTTGTCTATCTGCGCTACGTTCTTTAAAGAGATGTGTTTCACCCTGGGGAAGCATACATTGCAAGCCATAATAATCTAGTTCCCCAAGAGGATCAACCCTGCAATGTCTTTAGGAGCGTTGGTAAAATAGTGTCAATTTTGATACATTTGTGAGCATGAAACGGTATCTGTGGGTCATTGCGTGTCTTATTCCTCTCGTGTTGGGGAGTTTTTTTGTTTTGCATCAGCCGGGCAGGGTGGAGAAGGATGCCTACGAATATTACGCCTTAGCTCAATCGATCCACCAAGGCCGGTTTTATTTGGATGGACAGCCTAGTATGATTCGTGAGCCTGGCTATCCAGCCTTTCTGGCCTTGCTTGGTCTAATAAGTTTTTCTCCGGTATGGATCCTGTGGGTGCAAGTAGGGTTGTTAGGGGTAAATGCCTTGATCATCGGTGATGCTATTCGTCGAATCGAGCCCCGGGTGGGGTGGTGGCCAGGGATCGCCGCTGGCTGTGCCTATGGATTAGCGGCGATGGCAGCACAGCAGATGTTGGAAGTTTGGACGGCGCTTCTCATCTCTACTTCGGCTTGGCTTCTCTCTCGTTTTTTTGAGAAACATGCTTGGCGCTGGTTGGTGGGGATGAATATCGCACTCGCCGCCCTCGTTTTGACCAGATCGACGCTCACGCTCCTTGTTCCATTGTTTGTGGGATCAGCGAGCTATGCCCTCTTTCAAGACAAAAAAGACTTAAAAAAAACCCTGCTCGCAGCGGCTCTGAGTTTTTTGATGATCGCAGGGCTGGTCTTTCCCTGGGTATGGCGTAACCATGAACAATTTCATCGCTGGAGCCTCTCAACGCGGGCGGGCGGACAGGTGTATGTCCGTGTCTGGAAAGCGGCCCAATCGTGGAAGCAGTTCGGAGACACGGTTGCCTCCGTTTTTATCGGTCGTGGCCTCCAATCCAGATGGATGCCTAAGGCACAGCCCATCACAAATCAACAATGGTTGGCATTTAACGACCTCTACGATGGCTATCACGCACAAGGTCTCTCTGTGGAAGATATGCAGCCCCTCATGGCGAAGCAGGCCGTTTCATGGCTAGTGTCTTCGCCTGCCATTCTGATTCGCTCAGGGCTATGGAGCGGCATTGACCTCTTGCGCTTGCTCGCATTGCCTTCACCGCGTTCACCGACGTTTCCTATTGAATTTACGTTTTCTGATCGTGCGCAACGACTAACGTCGGTAGAGACTGAATCGTGGAGTAGGTTGTTCCTTCTATGGGCGATTCACCTGGGACAATTGGTCTGGTGGGGTCTTATCGCATGGATGATGTGGGTCGGGTTTTGGCAATATAAAGGACGATACCTTCCTGGCCTTATTCTGGTTGCGTTATGCATCGCGCACGCACCAGCAGACAATATTATTCGCTACGCTCTCCCTATCCATCCCTGGATCCTGGCTGGCATGGTCTGGATCGGAATAGTGTCTTGGCTATCTCTCAGGACGGGAAAAAAGAGGGAAGAATAGCAAAGAAATGATAGGGCTAGGACGCTCGTACTTGGATGAAGAGCGAAGCGGAACCGAGGAGCATAGTAAGTCGTATTGAGCATACGGCATCGAGTACCGCAGGCTGCAACCAAGCAATTCGCCAAACGTGCAAGTCCTAAGCATATTTGGTTGACCGGATAGACTCTGTTGTTTACACTTCTCGCTGTATGATATCCGTCCATTGGGAAGGAATAGCGGTAGTTCTCAAGCGTTGGTCGGATAGGGTGTGGCGACGTCCAGGAATATGGATCCTGTATGCCATCCCAGTAGTGCTGATGGTGGGGATCCGGGTCTATTTACTTACGCGCTCAGCCGATGAGCTCTTGCCGTATCTGATTGATGACGGATTTTTTCATCTGCAGGTAGCGAAGCATATTGCCGAGGGACACGGACCAACATTTGATGGGGTACACTTGACGAATGGATTTCACCCGCTGTGGGTTTGGATGCTGAGCATTCTGTATTGGTTATTTCCTAATTTTTATGGCTCATTTTTCACCGCCTCCACTACCGTCCAGGTGGCGCTGAACCTGGGGTCAATCTATCTGGTGTGGCGGATCGCGCGCCTTCTTAGCTCTAGGCCCTCCATTCCCTGGATGGCAATCGTGCTTTACGGACTTAACCCATTCGTGATTTTTTATACGATTACCGGGATGGAGACATCCCTCTATCTTTTCCTCCTCACGCTTATTTTTTGGCGATTCGTGAAGATGGTTCAATCGTCCTCGTCCTCGTATCTTGGCATTGGAATCCTATCAGGGTTGCTGCTGCTTACGCGAACAGAATCCATTATTTTACTAGGCTGTCTCTTTGTGGCGCTCTTGGTTCCTTCACGTACACGCCTTCGTCATGCGCTTGAATTAGGTGTGCCAACACTCGTCGCTGCTCTGGTATGGATGGGGTGGAGTTGGAGTACAGTACATTCATTAACACAGATCAATGCCTACGCGCCCGCGCTTGGAAGACGCCTGCTCTACGGATTACCGGTTACCCCCCATTCGCTCTACGAGGGTTTGTTCATGATAAAATTTGGCGCCTGGACGTTCACTAATGCGGTCAAAGAATATTCCGCCATGCTCGGGCTGCAGGTACCTGTACTCATGACAACAGGTCTTGTACTGGTCATGATCGCCCAGTCTGGACGTGAGCGGGTAGACAGGGGATGGTTACGTAAAACCCTCGGTGTATATGCGATCCCGTTCGTGGGATTCCTCCTTATCTTCCTAGCAAATACCGTTGTGCGTTGGTATAGCCGGGAATACTATATTCTGCCATGGACGCTGCTCGCGACGTTTTTTTTGTTGATTGTGTGTGAAGGAGTTGATCGTCTACGTCTTCCTGCGAAAGGCGCTGTGCAGGCAATGGTGGTCATAAGCGCCCTGATCTCATTTGTCGGTCTGTATCAGGATACATATAGAGAATCGGTCGCTCTTGGAAATGGGGGCGCGGGTAATACTGCCGTAAGAGCCGCCGCTCAATGGATAAATGATCATGCGGAACCAGGGGCAATCGTTGGTTCATTTAAGGTGTCAGGGGTGTTATCGTACTGGAGTCGTTATCAAGTTCAAAATCTTGATGGCAAGATCAATAATGCAGTGTTTCCTTATCTTATGGCCGGCGAGGCATGGAACTATCTGCGCGAACAGCAAATCCGCTATCTCGTGGAGCCTGAAGGGAAGCTTGAATCTCGACGAGGATTTTTTGCAAAAGAGTCATTTGATGGCAAGTTAGAACGCGTTCATCAAATCAATCAAGCAACCTTAGGGTACACGCCAGCCATGAACATGGATATTTACCGAGTCATCCGTTATTAACTTCTTTTTGCTATGAGTCTTCATTTTGTAACGGGTGCCGCTGGGTTTCTTGGAAGCCAAATCGTGGAGTCCTTGCATGCGCGTGGTGAGCGGGTGATCGCCTTTGATATTTTACCGTGTCGTCATAAGCGAGAGGGGGTTCAGTACATAGAGGGGGATATTTTAGACAAGGAGCTCATCAGGAAAAATCTCAAAGGGGTAGACTATATCCATCATAATGCGGCTCTGGTCCCCTTGACGAAAGCTGGTGAAGGATTCCGTCGCGTCAACGTAGGCGGAACAAAGATTATTTTGGAACTGTGTAAAGAATTTGGGATAAAAAAACTGGTGCACATGTCTTCATCCGCAATTTATGGATTGCCAGACACCGTGCCTGTCACAGAAGAAACTCTCTGTAAGCCAGTCGAGGCCTATGGGCAGTCTAAATTAGAAGCAGAAGAATTGGTCCGCGCCTACATCGCCGCAGGCGGGGCAGCTGCCTGTATCCGTCCGCGCACGATCATCGGGGGAAAGAGTCGATTAGGAATCTTCTCTATCTTATTTGAATGGATTCGCCAAGGAAAAAAGATTTACGTGATCGGAGATGGCTCTAATCTGTTTCAGTTCGTCCACGTTCAAGATCTTATTGAAGCGGAATACAAAGCCACGATCTCTCCCTATTCCGGGCTCTATAACATCGGTGCTGCTACGTATGGAACCTTGAGGGAGGATTTGGAGGTGCTCATTCGTCACGCAGGAACCAAATCGCGAGTTGTAGGATTACCGGTCTCGGCAACAACGGCGGCTTTGTGGGTGGCGGATTTTTTACATCTTTCCCCGCTTGCTCCTTGGCATTACTTGACCTACCACAAGGCGTTTGCCTTTGATATCTCAAAGGCACAGCGGGAACTCGAGTGGCAGCCCAAATTTGGTAACAGAGAAGCCCTGATTGAGTCCTATGAATGGTACCTGTCTCATACGGATGAAGGGTCAGATGATGCCTCTATCCATACCAAGCCCGTTGCGCAGGGATTGCTAAAAATTGTGCGCTGGTTGTCTTGAAGGGGGCAGGGCGTTTGTGATCTGTTGTAGGTATGCGTCCTTTTAAGTGGGTAAAAGTAAATCATTTTCTTAGCAGACAATCAGGTATTGCCTGGGTGCTTGGAATCGGGGTGTTTATCCTTTTGATGACCCTTGGAATCCGCCGTGGGCCGGTTACCTGGGATGAATCATATTACCTTCTTGTACGCAATACCTGGCGCGCCTTACTGGATGGAGGGGTGATATGGATACTGGAGGGAAAGCAGGCTGCGTATGCCGCAGTAGAGCAGGCGGTGAGCGGGCTGTTCTATCTTAACATTTCCGCAAAACCGACCTGGTTTTTTCTGTTATTACTAACCTCCTTCTTGGGCAAGGGGTGGGCAACGATGGTTATCGTCCCGGCAACCGCTTCTGCGCTTTGGGTCTCACACCTCGTACGTCGCTCGACCTCTTCTTTTGTGGAGGCGTTGGTGGTGATGGGGTTGGTTGTTGCTTCGCCTATTTTTTTATTTATTAATGCGGGTGGGTTCGCAAATCCTTTGGCGGGAGCCTGGCTCTATATGGCTGCCATTCTTCTTCTAGACGACAAGCCACAAACCTCACGACGTCACTATCTAGCAGGGATGGCCTTAGCGCTTGCAGTAACCAGTCATTACACAGCTAGTATTCCGGGCCTATGTCTTTCTTTATGGGTGCTCATTCAGGCCTGGCAGAAAAAAACCATTATCTCTTTATGGCGGGTTGTGGCGGCCGCGGCCTCCGTCTTTGTAGCCGCAGAAGTCGTCACTTACGCGTTGCGTCGCGTTATCCTTCGATTGCGGCCAGACATCCTTTTCTCAGATTATGTACGGAGTTTTATAGAGCAATTTGATTCAATCCATGATGCAACCACCTTTCTCTTTCCATGGGATTACTATATTCAAGTTCTTACGACGTTAGAGGGTTGGCTGTGGTGCGCCTTGGTTGTGGTGGGAGCATTGGGAATTCTTTGGATAAAAAACCTCTCCTCCCTAGGAAAGGCCAGTTCTTTAACCATTCTCGTGAGCTTCGTCGCCTTCTCTCAGATTGATGTGAAAGGCACGCGGGTCATTAGTTTGGTCTTGCCCCTCATCTATCTTGCGTTAAGTGAAGGGTATCGTTACTGGAAGGTGCAAGGCGGGCAGAATCATAAGCGCCTTTGGAACGGATTGGTTGTGGCCATGGTCGCCGTCATTCTCCTCGAGCGTGCCGCTCCACTCGCCGACATCCTGACCCTCAAAGAGCTCTTCCCCCGTCTTTTGCATGCGATCGAATCCCGTGAGGGTGTTCAAATCGGAAAGATCTACGCTGGACTTGTCTGGCCCGTGTACGTGGTAAATGGCTATCCCTCTGCCGGCTCGATCCCTCTGTTTACCGATGTGCTCACACCATCCTCCAGCGCAACCTCTACCCTCTTAATCGTAGAAACGCCAAGTTTTTATGATGGGTTTGATCGGATGAAACGGCTCTGCGCCGCGTATCAAGCTCCTGTACACTCTTTCCCTTGGTCCGCGATCGCGGCCTACCAATGGAATTGGGATAACGAATTCTCTCGGAATAAAGAGTCGGCGGCCTATTGCGTTCTTCCCCGCACATAGTGTTAACTTGTGAAGAATATGCAGAAAAAAGCTCTTATCACAGGCATTACCGGGCAGGATGGCTCATATCTTGCGGAGCTTCTTTTAGCTAAAGGATATCAGGTTCATGGACTCATTCGTCGCAGTTCAACCTTCAACACACGTCGGATCGATCATCTTTATCAAGATCCTCATGTACAGGGCGTGAATCTGTTTTTGCATTACGGAGACCTCTCCGATGGGAGTGGAATTTCTCGGTTGATGGAAAAGATCGTGCCGGATGAAATTTATCATTTAGGCGCCCAGAGCCACGTGCGGGTAAGCTTTGATGCACCGGTATATACCGGGGATGTGACGGGGTTGGGAACGCTGCGCCTTCTGGAAGCTATTCGGGAATCGCATCTCTCCACGAAATTCTATCAAGCCTCTTCTTCCGAGATGTTTGGCAGCGTGCAAGAAGTCCCTCAGTCAGAAACGACGCCGTTCTATCCGCGTTCTCCCTATGGATGTGCCAAGGTGTATGCGCATTGGATCACTAAAAATTATCGAGAGAGTTACGGTTTGTTTGCTGTGAGTGGAATCCTCTTCAACCATGAATCTCCTCGCCGAGGTGAAACATTTGTCACACGCAAGATCACGCGTGGGTTGGCTCGTATCAAGACCGGCAAAGAACAGAGGTTGTATTTAGGAAATTTAGACGCCAAACGTGATTGGGGGTATGCCGGCGATTACGTCGAAGGGATGTGGCGTATGCTGCAACAAGAACGACCAGATGATTATGTCCTCGCAACCGGGGAAGCGCACACGGTGCGAGAATTCGCCGAACTCTCGGCGCGCCTTCTGGGGTATGAGATAACATGGGAAGGGCAGGGGAGAGAAGAAAAGGGGATTGATGCCCATACCGGTAAGATCCTGATAGAAATTGATCAAAAATATTTCCGTCCGGCCGAAGTTGACCTCTTGTTAGGCGACGCGTCCAAGGCGCGCCGTGAATTAGGGTGGGCACCGACGATGTCTTTTTTTGATCTCGTCAAACTCATGACAGAGAGCGATCTTGAGGCAGAATCTCTTTCGTCTACATAACGTATGGTTGTACCTTCAGCACAGATGTCTCAAGACGCTAAGATCATGGTGGCGGGGAGTCGTGGACTCGTGGGCTCCGCCATTCTCCGGGCGCTAACCGCCTCAGGCTACACCAATTGTCTCGCGGTTGATCGTTCTGTATTAGATCTGACGGATCAAAAAGCGGTGCGAGACTGGTTTACAACCCAGCGACCGGAGTACGTGTTTTTAGCCGCCGCCAAAGTGGGAGGGATTCTAGCTAATAAAACCCAAAAGGCGGATTTTATTTTACAGAACCTGCAAATCCAGACCAATGTGATCGAGGCCGCTTGGCGTGCAGGGGTAAAAAAACTCTTGTTTCTCGGTTCATCTTGTATCTACCCCAAGCACTGCCCCCAACCCATGGCCGAATCGTCGCTCTTAACAGGTTCACTCGAAGAAACAAATGACGCCTACGCCATCGCCAAAATCGCAGGGATTAAACTCTGCCAGAGTTTAAATGAGCAGTATGGCACGCAGTATATCTCTGTCATGCCAACGAACCTCTATGGTCCCTATGATAATTTCGATCTCTCTACCAGCCATGTGATTCCTGCTCTAATTCGTAAGTTCGTCGAAGCTCAGGCGCAAGGCTTGGCGGAAGTAACGGTATGGGGATCGGGAACTCCCTTACGAGAATTTTTGCATGTGGATGATCTAGCGGCCGCCTGCCTCTTTTTGATGAATACAGATGATGGGTCAGAGATTATTAATATTGGTTCCGGTGAAGAAGTGTCTATCAAAATGCTCGCCGAACAAGTACGTCAGGCCTGCGGCTATGAAGGGCGTATCGTCTGGGATCAAACAAAGCCCGATGGCACCCCAAGAAAATTCCTCGACCTACAACGATTACGCGCCCGAGGGTGGCGTCACACCATCTCATTACAGGATGGGCTACGATCTACGGTAGAATGGTATAAACAGCACGTCTATGCCGCTTCTTGAGACGGCACGTAAAGGGGCGCAGATCCTTGGTAGAGGGGTGTCTCACCATGTATTTACCGAAGATTTTTTAGCACGTCCTATTGGGAAACGGTTGTACCTGCTTCTGTATAGGTCTTTTAAATATGTCTTTGAGCATAGGCAGTTACGAGCCCTCGATGTCTATCTCTCACCCGGCTCGGCGGTACTTGACATCGGAGCAAACGTAGGGATCACGAGTGCCTATTTTGCCGATAGAGTAGGAGAAACAGGATGTGTGATTGCGATTGAGCCAGATCCGGTCATGGCCGACCTATTTCGGTTTCATATGGAGCAGACGCATCGCAAAAATATTCGTTTGATGCCGATTGCTCTGGGGGCAGAAGATGGGATCGCGCGTCTCTTTCGCAACTTGTCTAACCGCGCCGACAACCGCCTCGTGGCTGACCAAGAGGGGATGGGGGACACAAAAGAGCTCCCGATTCCCGTCCGCACCCTTTCTTCCCTCGCCAAAGAGGATCCAGAGGTATTTGCACGCATTCGTTTTATCAAAATGGATGTGCAAGGATATGAATATCAGGTCCTCTTAGGGATGGTGGATTGGTTGAAGGGATTGAGACAGAAGCCCATCATCTACCTTGAGTTCTGGCCGTATGGGTTGGCTCAAGCCGGATCTTCTCCGCAAGCCCTTCTGGATCTGGTAGGATCGCTTGGGTACAGCTACACGTCCGTACCTTCAGATATCGAGATGATGAAAAAGACGCATGCCTACACCGATCTGACCCTTATTCCTCGTCCGTAAATATGACGTTATCTATAAAAGAATATACCGAGAAATATGCCTCCCAGTATGATCGCTGGCATACACGAAACCGGTATTACTATCAAACCCTAGAGCGTTGGTTTCAGTTTGTTGTTCCTGCCGGATCACGCATCTTTGAATTAGGCATGGGAGATGGGGGGCTAGTCGCTTCCCTCAAGCCTTCTCAGATGGCGGGGATTGAAATCAGTCCTAGCATGGTAGAGAAAGCACGCACGCGCTATCCCGAAGGGTCTTGGAAAGAGGGAGATGCCCGCACGGATCTCCCCAAGGACGAGACCTACGATTACATTATTGGAGCGGATTTCTTAAGCTACGTGGATGATATTCAGGGGGTATTAGAAAGCATGCGTCATCTGTGCCATCCCCGCACACGTCTGGTTTTTACCAAGCTTGCTCCGTTCTGGAATTCTGTTATGCGAGTGGCAGCTTTTTTGGGCTTAGCACAGCCGCGTCGCTATGCAAGTTGGCTAAACCTCACACAGACAGAGCGGTTCCTAGAGCTCGCTGAGTTAGAAACCATTCGTACCGGCCGATTTTGTTTGATCCCCATGTACATCCCGTTCATTTCCGCCTTCGTAAATCGGTACATTGCTCGTCTGCCCCTCATACGACGTCTGTGTGCGATAGAGTATCTCATTGCTCGTCCACGTCTGGCGGTAGATCCTGCGGCCGTAGCCCCTTCCGTGAGTGTCGTGATCCCAGCGCGCAACGAAGCAGGGAACATCTACGCGGCCTTAGAGCGTATGCCACAATTCCCGGGTACGTTAGAAGTGATTTTTGTGGAAGGAAATTCCACCGATGATACCTGGAAGGTGATCCAAGAAGCCGCTGCCAAGCCCTGGCCGTTTAAGGTGGTGACAGCGCGTCAGGAAGGCAAAGGAAAGGGCGACGCAGTTCGCAAAGGATTTAGCATAGCCACCGGAGATCTCCTTATGATCTTGGATGCGGATCTCACCGTTCCCCCAGAGACACTAGGAAAATTTTATCACGTCCTCGCACATCGTAAGACGGAATATGTCCAGGGAACTCGTCTTGTTTATCCCATGGAATCAGAAGCCATGCGCCCGCTGAATTGGTTAGGAAATAAAGGTTTCGGGGTCATTTTGAGCGCCATCCTTGGCCAGCGTTTCTCTGATACCTTGTGCGGAACCAAGTGCCTCTGGCGGAAAGACTATGAACGCTTGGCGGCAGGCAGATCTTATTTTGGGGAGTTTGACCCATTCGGAGATTTTGACCTCATCTTTGGCGCCGCCAAATTAAATCTAAAAATGCAGGAAATCCCGATCCATTATAAGAACCGTACCTACGGAGAAACGAATATTAACCGCATCCGTGATGGCTGGTTATTGATTCGGATGTGTGTCTTTGCTGCCAAGAAACTTTATTTTATCTAACCTATGGATCACGCAGAGCAGCAACGTGCCCATTTTGGAACGCTCCAACATGACAAACGTTTAGCGTGGCAAACGCAGGATCTATTCGTACGCGAACGCGAATTAGCCACGATCCGACCGTTGGTAGAAGGGATTCTTGCGTTAGCGAAACAAGCGTCACGTCCCTTGCAGGTGCTGGAAAGTGGATGCGGACAAGGCGTTAACCTCCTACAACTCGCCGAGATGGGAATCCACGCCCCCGCTATAGAGATGCAGGGAGTGGACTTCACTCCAGAAGCTATTGAAACTGCGAAGAAGCATGGTCTGAATGTGCAGGTGGCTAACGGACTTGCCTTGCCATTTCCAGACGCAACGTTCGACGTTGTATTTACGCGTGATGTCTTGCATCATTTGGCGAACGATGAGGAGCGTCAGGCTTTTGTCACGGAAATGAAACGAGTTACGCGTGCAGGGGGATTTATCATGGCCATCGAACCCAATGTTTGGAATCCCATGATCTTCGGATTGTCTGTCCTCGTCCGCGCGGAGAGGGGTATTCAAAACATCTCTGAACCTCGGTTAACTCAGTTGATTCCCGGAGCTACTGTCATCCGCACCGCCCCTTCCGCCGCCTGGCGCGGTTGGTATCACTATCGTTCGCCTTTTTATACGATCCAATTTCTTGCCCCGCTTGTCAGAGCCTATCTGCGGCAATGGGAACGTATCTGTCGACGTTTGCCGAAGGTATTGTGGGCTTGGCGCGTCTATCGTTGGGAGAAGTAATACTATATTATTTTAGAACAGATTGATAGACGGCCAGATACGCCCGCGCCCGCGCATCCCATGTTTGGAGGCGGATATGTGACAGAATCGGTTCCGCGGGCAGATGAAGGGCCTCTTCTAAAGCATTTGCAATCAGCTCCGGTTCTGGGCGCTCAGCGAGAAAGCCCGTTACACCAGGCGCGATGGCTTCCTGTGCTCCAGAGTCTCGCGTGCCAACACAGGGTTTTCCAAACGCATTCGCTTCTAGATAGACAAGGCCAAAGCCTTCAAATCCGCCACGATCAGATACTGGTGTCAACGCAAAAACATCACAGGCCCGATACCATCCAAGTAGTTGTGGACGGGTGATGTGACCAAGAAGTCGGACACAGGATCGAAGATTGTGTGAATCAATCAACTGTTCCAGTTCCTGTTTTGTAGCCACGTCGCGATCATCGCCTGCAATCACAAGCGTCGCCTTCGGGTGGCGTTGTTTAAATACGGCAAAGCCCTTTAAGAGATGGTCAAACCCCTTACGTGGCTTCAAGGCACCTGCGGAAAAAATCAGAGGATGACCACCCGCATCTGAAGGGAGCTCATACGGCTCTATTTGGATATCTAAGTCGATGCCATTAGGGATGACCACCGTACGATCTTGGACACTCATTGGTAAGTGTCTGCGTGTATAGGCAGAAACGGCGACAATCGCCGCGCTCTGTTGCAGCGCATCGCGAAATCCATACTGCGACCAACGTGGTCCGTGGGCAGCTGGATCGGCAAATGTTCCGTGGACGGTAATGACCTGCGGTTGAGGAAGAGCACGTGATAATTTTGCGTATGGTTCAACAAACGAATGAATCACATCAACGTCCCAACCAGAGCGCTTATTTCGTAAGGCTGTGAACGTTTTTAGCCACTCACGCAGTCCCGCATGGACAGCGGGGAGCTGGCATGACGCCTGGCTTGCTTGCAAGATCGTCACCTCTACCCCTAAGCGTCCTAGGGTTTGTATCAGGGCCTGCGAATACGTACCCCAACCCGAACCGGGATCCAACGACTCTGTGAGGGCTAAGAGGCGTAGCATATATAGATGTATAACTAAAAAACCGCAAAAAAGCGAGATGAAGACAAAAAAGAGCTAATCTAAGGCTTTTTCATGCAATATTCGATCGCCTCCTTCTCATGTATTCGCAGATATATCGACAAAACCGTAAAATTGTGCTTAACTATCGTGTCGGTCTACCTTAATTGGATAGGCTGCACAACGTGGTGTCTAACGTGGTGTCTAGGGTTCAAAAACAGGAAAGGAGGGCGTCTCATGGCGCACCTTCAACGTGTGAGTATGTGGTCTGCTCTGATCATGGTGATCGGAGCCCTCGCGGCGGGGTGCGCCGATCCTCTCGAGATGGTGCGCCGTGATGCGGCTCTCGTCTCGGACCTGGGCGCTGACGCGTCAGACGCGTCAGCCGACCAGGTGAACAGCCACGACGTCATGGACGCGGGCGACGAGCCTGCGCGCACCGATGTCCCCAAGCTCGAGGCGGGGGAGGACGGCGACGTCGTCCCCGCGCCTGACGGCGATGTCGCTGACGGCGGGGGGGATGTCTCCCCCGACATGAGCGATGTCGTTCAGGACGACGGCGCGAGGACGGACGTCGTTGGCGAGATGCTCGTCGATGCGTCCTCCGACGCCGACGTCAGTTCGCCGTGTCCCACGCCTGGTGAGGTCACCTGCAGCGGTCGCTGCACGGTCATCCTCACCGACCCCAACAACTGCGGCGCCTGCGGCCGCATCTGCTCCATTCCCAACGGGACCGCAGGCTGCGCGGCTGGTGCCTGCACTGTCGCGGCCTGCAACACGGGCTTCGGCGACTGCGACGGCAACCCCGCCAACGGCTGCGAGGTCGACCTCGGAACCAGCGCCTCCCACTGCGGTGCCTGTAACAACGCCTGCACCCCGCTCGCCCCCCTCTGTAGCACCAGTCGGTGCTCAAACGGCTGCACGGGGATGGGGGAGACGCTCTGCGGGTCACCCGCGCGCTGCGTCAACATGCAGACCGACCCCAACAACTGCGGCGCCTGCGAACGCGCCTGCGCTCCGCGCAGCAACGCCAGCATGACGTGTGCGGCAGGGAGTTGCCGCTACGCCTGCAACCGGGGCTTCCACGACTGCGCGGGTGTCTGCGCCAGCGACACCCACGTCACCTCGTGTGGCGTTTCATGCGCGCCCTGCGTAACACCCCCCAACGCCGTCGCCACCTGTGTGACGGGCGGCTGCGGCTTCACCTGCCACATCGGCTTCGCCGACTGCGACGGCGTGGCCGCCAACGGCTGCGAAGCCAACCTGCGGGAGAGCGCCGCGCACTGTGGTCGCTGCGCCGCTGCCTGCGCCCCCGGCGCGACCTGCTCCATGGGCGGGGTCTGCACCGGGCTCACGCTGACCCCAACCTTCAGCAGCCGCTACCTTCTCGAGGAGCGGGGGGCAGCGGGTGGAGCTGTCACGTGGATGGGCTTCCGTGAGTTTTCTACCGCGCAGTACGCCGCGGATGGGACGCTCACGATCCAGTCCAGCCAGGGGCCGGATTTTGCCTGGCCGATCGGCCGCGTGGGCATGGTCTTCACCGTGCCGGCAACTTCACGCATCGTCTCCGCATCCCTCGAGCTCCAGGGAACGAACGGTGTCTATGCAAACGTGAGCAGGGCAGACGTCCACGTGGTGGCCTTTCGACCTGCCATGCCGTTCAGCAGCGCTGAGAACTATGCGCTGTCCCACTGGGGGATGAGAACATCGTTCGGTGCGCGGCCGCTCGCCGACATCAGGGCAGGGAGCGCCCGCATCGACTTCAATGCGGATGGCCTCACGTTCCTGACGCCGGGCGGCGATCTCGGACTGGGGCTGGTCACCAACCTCGACCGCGAGGATCGCCAGCCCACCATCCCCGGAGCGACAGGCACAAACATCGTGCCCACTTCCCTCCGCTTGCGCGTGGACTACGTCCCGCGCTAGGCGGTCCCGCCCCTTCATCCCACCTCTGCATCTCAAGCGCTCCCACCGTGTGTACGGTCGCGGGGCGCTTCTTTTATTTTAGGAGGAAACGCAAAGGGGATACTTAGAAGACGAGTAAACGTTTTGGCAAAAATAGCCCCCAATCCTCCGTAGGTAATGGTGAGAATAATCGTGCTGATACTTTGCAAAAGTGTATTGATGAGAGAGAACCTCCACAAGGGTGCAAGTTGGTGTTGCGCTTGCATCCAACTTAGCCCAATGCCTGTTACCGTCCCAAGCATGCCCGTGGCATAGATAATCGTAGGAATAATTTGTGATTGATATTGAGGAAAAAGGAGAGGGATCACGATCGGAGCTAGGAGTGCATACACAAGCCACACGCCCCCCATAAGAACAAGAAACAAGCGCATTTGTTTGCGGATGGTGGCACGATCCTGTTCTTTATTGGTACTTTGGGATTGCGCCTTGCGTTGCAAAAAGATCCCGCTAAAACTTTTCATGAAGTCCACCACTTGGTCGGGGATCAACGTTGCAATCGAATAGTTGGCAAGCGAGGCATAGCCAAATAGGCGTTGGATGATAATCTGGTCAATTTGGAACGCAAATGATTGAAAGACGCCCATCAGGGAAAGATGAGAACCGAGCTGAAGATGTTTTTGCGCTGAACCTTGTCGTGGGAGTCGAGAAAGTTGATAGAGAGACATGAGGCCTTTAAGGACGACATCTCCCCCAAAAAAAGCGATACAAATTGCCACGACATTTTGTTTAAATAGAAATAATGTCATTGCAAACAGGCAAACAAACAAAATATTGCTGACCGAATTATAGATAGATAAAAGCCGAATTTTCCCTTGGCCAGTGAGAATCGAGCCATATAAGCTCCCAGCGCTTAAAAAAGGAAAAAAACAAGCTGACACCCAAAGGCCTAGGGCAATCGATCCTTCTCCTCGCCAGGCACGTTCCACGCCTGCCACAACTAATAGAACGCTTCCCACTAACGAATAACGCAGCATTGAGCTGGCTCCCGCCCAGGCGACCTCTGTGTCATGGGCGGCGATCCCTCGAATGATCCCCGAGTGAAAGGAGGAAAAAGAAAAGATGCCCGCAATGCCATAGACGGCAATGATGTAACGAAAGGCTCCAAAGGTCTCAATCGGTAACCAACGCGCTAATAAAAACGTCGTACTAATGCCACGTAAAATGCTTGTCGCATAGTTCACCCCAAACCACCCCATGACCTTGGCGTAAAAAACCGTGTCCACCTGGGTGGCTCTTCCAAT
>CAZIQG010000002.1:15635-30121 GCA_964541725.1 uncultured Gammaproteobacteria bacterium | reverse complement strand
CTTGCGGTATGCACGCTTTCCAAGCGTGTGCACTAGGCCACTATGCGACCTCTCCGTGCGGATTTTGTTGGGAAATGAAGGGCGGGCGTTGATGGATTGATCCTTCACGACGCCCGCAGTGTAGCGGAAAGAAGGGAAGTGAGCAAGAGTTGCTCAGGTGTTTTCGTAGTGTGCCTCGAGCAGTCTGGCGACGTGATCTGCTCCCAGGCGCCGAAGCAACGTAAGAGGGTTGTGGTCGTTGGGCTGGAGCCAGTGAAAGCTATTTCGTCCCAGTGGGGCAGTACAGGTGGGATTTCTGGCCAGGTAGACGATCTCGCCCGCGCTTTCGGGCGGGGTGATGCACTTCCAGGGCTCCTCGGTAGAGTGCCCGGTACTGCAGCGCAGGGCTTCTTGCGCGCAGGCGAGTGCGCCGCCCCTGATTTCGTTCCACTCGCAGCCGGGCAGCCGCATGTCGCGGTCTACTAGTACACTGCCGTCCTGAGCCAGCCCCAGGATCAGAATCTGTCGTGCCATCGCGATGCCTCTCTTTCGTGTCACGGACAGTATCAAGTCTGATTCTTTGAGGCAAGGGTTTCAGTATAAAGACACCAGGCAGCTATGGATTCGCAGTCATTTACAGCTCCGCTTGCGATAGCGGCTTTCCATTCCTTGATTGGTATCCATTTAGCGGTGAGACCATCTTCTTGTGGGTCGAGTTCTTGCGTGCCCGATTCATTTGATGGTTCTACAAGATATACGTATAGCGGTGTGTTGGTTGCTCCATTTAGACTCCATAGTTTACCTAAGGAGGTGATCTGTTTGCATTCGATACCTGTTTCTTCTCTTAATTCTCGTTTAGCCGTTGCGGATGGTTCTTCGCCTGTCTCTATTCTGCCAACGGGTAATTCCAGTACGGTTGCATCAATGGGATACCTGTATTGTGTTACCGTCATAATTTCTTGGTTTCGAATGCAGATTATCATGGCAGCGCCGGGGAATTCGGTGACGTAATAGGTGGCGATTTTACCGTTTGGACGCCTGTATTCATCGCGTACGACTCGATAGAAGGGATTTTCGTGAACCACAGTGCTGCTGATCGTGGTAGATTTCATAGAAGGGGGGGTGATTTGATGGCGGAATCTCTTTCGTCTTGTTTCCTAAAGTAAGGTATTTTTTTGACCTCGACAACTCTCTCGATGTGGGTTACAATCGAACAGAAATAGAACATTGGTTTTCCTATGCAAGAAAACATTATCATCCGCGGGGCGCGCGAGCATAACTTGAAGAATATTTCCCTGGAGCTGCCTCGTAATAAGATGGTGGTGTTTACGGGATTGTCTGGTTCTGGCAAGTCATCTTTGGCGTTCGATACCATCTTTGCCGAAGGCCAGCGTCGCTATGTCGAATCTTTGTCTTCGTATGCCCGCCAATTTTTGGGGCAAATGGACAAGCCAGATGTGGATGAGATTGAAGGGCTGTCACCAGCGATTTCGATTGATCAAAAGGCGCATTCCGCGAACCCGCGTTCAACCGTCGCCACGATCACGGAGATTTATGATTACCTACGCGTGCTCTATGCCCGTGTAGGTAAGCCGTATTGTCCGATTTGTGGCAAGCCGATCCGGAAGATGACGATCGATGAGATGGTGGATACGACGATGAAACAGCTGGAAGACCAGCATAGGAATCAGGCGTCAGGGATCAGGAATCAGGAGGAACTGACTGAGAAAGGAGCGAAGATTGAGAAGGTGAAAGCTCTGTTAGCGAAGAAGGGTGGGAAGTCGGTTGTGCAGAAGGATCAGATTGTGGTGTTGGCGCCTGTCGTGCGGGGACGAAAAGGGGAGTACCACCAGTTACTTCAGGATTTTTATGAGGCAGGGTTTTTGGAAGTGCGGGTGGATGGAAAATTATATAGTTTACGTGAAACCGTCCCGATGCAGCGCTATGCACAGCATACGATTGAGCTCGTCGTGGATCGTGTGCCAATTGGTTGGCCACTCAGTGGGAATAGTTCGTTGCGTTCGCGTTTGGCGGAAGCGATTGAGGTCGCCCTGGAGCGTGCGTCTGAGACCGTGAATATTGTATTTGATGATGGCAGCGAACGTCTCATGTCAGCACGGTTCTCATGTCCAGATGATGGTTTTGCCTTTCCCGATATTGAACCACGCTTGTTCTCGTTTAACTCTCCCTATGGAGCGTGTTCAACGTGTAATGGCTTAGGGGTCAAGAGTATTTTCTCGGATGAAATTTGTGAGGCATGTAATGGCCAGCGTTTGCGTACCGAGGCGTTACACGTCCGGATTCAAAATAAGAACATCGTGGAAGTTGCTTCCATGCAAATTAGTGAAGCGGCGGATTTCTTTGTTGGGTTAAGCCTTGATGCGAATCACACAAAGATCGCAGAACCGATTCTGCGCGAGATTATTGGGCGTTTATCCTTTTTATTGGATGTTGGTCTTGAATATCTCACCCTTGGACGTACGGCGGGGACATTGTCTGGTGGGGAGGCGCAGCGTATTCGTTTGGCTTCTCAGATTGGTTCACGCTTGGTTGGAACGCTGTATATTCTCGATGAACCCACGATTGGTTTGCATCAACGTGACAACGCGCGCTTGATTCAGACGTTGCAGAAGCTACGTGATTTAGGGAACACCATCATTGTCGTGGAACATGATGAGGATACAATTGCCGCCTCAGATTACCTGGTTGATATTGGTCCTGGTGCTGGTGTGCATGGAGGTTCCGTCGTGGCCGCAGGTCCGATTCCAGCTATCTTAAAAGATGAGAAAAGTTTGACGTGTGCGTATTTGCGCGGGGATAAGAAGATTCCGTATCCAGCCAAGCGTCGACCTGAGGCCAAGGAGGGACTTAAGATTATCAAGGCAACCGAGAATAATCTTAAAAACGTGACGGTGACGGTGCCATTGCGACGCTTTGTGTGCGTGACGGGCGTGTCTGGTTCTGGGAAGTCCACGCTCATGATTGATGTCTTGTATCGATCGTTGGCGCAAAAATTAAATGGTTCGATGGCCAAGCCTGGGGCGCATAAAGAGGTGGAAGGAATTGATTGGTTGGATAAAGTCGTCGATGTTGACCAGTCTGCGATTGGACGTACGCCGCGTTCAAACCCCGCTACCTATACGGGTATCTGGGATCATGTGCGCGAATTATTCTCGTTAACGGGAGAAGCGCGTGCGCGTGGATATAAGGTTGGTCGTTTCTCCTTTAATGTGGCAGGAGGACGGTGTGAACACTGTGAAGGGAACGGACAGCTGGCGATTGAAATGCACTTTTTGCCAACGGTGTATGTGCCTTGTGATGTCTGTAAGGGTCGTCGCTTTAATCGTGAAACGTTGGAGGTAAAATATCGCGAAAAGAATATCGCGGATGTGTTGGAGATGACGGTTGAAGAAGCGAATAAATTTTTTCATGACCTCCCTCCAATCCACGACAAGACGAAAATCTTAGAAGAAGTCGGCTTAGGCTATATTCGTCTTGGGCAATCAGCGACGACGTTATCTGGTGGTGAGGCGCAGCGTGTGAAATTGGCTACGGAACTTGCTCGTCGTGATACGGGGCGCACGTTCTATCTCTTGGATGAGCCAACAACGGGGTTACACTTTGATGACATCCGTCGTTTATTGGATGTGTTGCATCGTTTAGTCGCGCGTGGAAATACGGTCGTTGTCATTGAACATAATCTCGACGTCATTAAGAATGCGGATTGGATTATTGATATGGGCCCTGAGGGAGGAGATAAAGGTGGGATGGTGGTTGTCCAAGGCACGCCTGAGGATGTGGCCAAGAGTGAAAAGAGTTGGACAGCGAAGTATTTGAAGGAGGCGTTGAAGAGAGGCAAAGGCGGGAGGGATTAGTTTTTTTGGGGGTCTGAACATGATTCCAAAACACATAAAAATTAAGAACGACATTCTTCCGGATTCTCCAGGGGTGTACCTCATGAAAGACGCCCATGGGGCGATTATTTATGTTGGGAAGGCGACGTCGTTAGCTCGTCGTGTTCGTCAGCATTTTGAGCGGCCGCATAGTAATTTTATTGAGGAGATGACGCGACTCGTGTTTGAGATTGATTATATTGAAAAGCCGACGGCGTTGGAGGCGTTGATTTTGGAAGCGAACCTTATCAAGCTGTATTGGCCGAAATATAATACCGATCAGAAGGACGATAAATCGTTCATGTATTTGGCGATTACGGATGAGGAGTATCCGCGTCCGTTGCTCGTGCGAGGTGGTCAGCTCGGCGTAGGGAAAACGATTGTGGGGGTGCTATCTGCTAAGGGGCGTTCGTTGGATGGATTGCATGCGAAGGGGAGTGTGCTCACGGTCGGAGATCATTCGCCACGGGCGATTGAGCATCATGGTGGTCGCGTAGAGCAGACGGAGCTTTGTTATAAATATTTATTTGGACCGTATACCTCGGCGCGTTCTTTGCGTGTCGCCTTAGAGTTGATTCGCAAGATTATTCCTTGGTCGACCTGTGTTCCGGGACAAAAACGCGCGTGTTTTTATTTTCATTTGAAACAATGTCCGGGCGTCTGCGTTGGGGCAGTGACTCCGCTTGAGTATCGGCGCGTCATTCGTGATTTGATTCGTTTCTTTGAAGGGAAAAAAGATGAGATTTTGAAAGATTATCGCAAGCGCATGTTACAAGCGGCAAAAGCGCAGCAGTTTGAAGAAGCGGGGTTGTGGCGGAATAAGGTGTTTGCGCTGGAGCACATTCAGGATGTATCGATGCTGTCGAAGGAGGATGAGGCACAGGAAGTATCGAGTATCGAGAATCGTGTATCGAGTATGAATAAGGAGGAGTCTTCTCCTCATATACCCGATACTGCCATCTTTGGTCGTATTGAAGGCTATGATATTTCACATGTATCAGGCACCTCGACTGTCGCTTCGATGGTGGTGTTTGAGCGGGGGGCGGCGAATAAAGGTGAGTATCGGAAATTTCGGATTAAGACGGTGGAAGGGTCAAATGATGTGGCTTCCATGCAAGAAGTATTACGACGACGTTTTACCCATACGGAATGGAAGAAACCGCATCTACTTTTAATTGATGGAGGTGTGCCACAGGTTCATGCGGCAGAGCAAGTGGTCCATGGTGAATTAGGATTATCTATTCCCATTGTGGGGTTAGCGAAAGGACCAGAGCGTAAAAGAAATGATTTAATTTTTACGACGGCAGATGCGTTGCTGGCGCAAGCCTGCCAAAAACATCATATAGTGTTAGAGCAGGTTCGAGATGAGGCACATCGCTTTGCGATTACGTATCATCGGAATTTGCGTGCACGACGGTTTTTAGGGGATGCGAAGCGGGCTTCTTGAGAAGGTTATATCGTATTCATTGAATCTCTGATCCCTGATTGCAAGATGGCACCCCGTCGCTTGCGGTCGGGGTGTTGTCGTTTTTGGGATGTTTATCCACAATCACCCTTGTTTTAGTGGTTGAAGTGGCATAGAATGGGTTCAGGTGGGTCAAAGTGGCATATGTTTCTTGGCGAATATCATCATACGGTCGATGAAAAAGGCCGGCTGGCGATGCCGTCTAAGTTTCGTGGCGCTTTGGCGACTGGGGTCGTTGTGACCCGTGGGTTGGATCGGAGTTTGTTCGTGTACCCGAAGGCAGAGTGGGAATTGGTTGCGACGAAGTTGGCAGCGTTGCCTCTTGGCCAAGCGGATACACGCGCATTTGCTCGCTTAATGTTGGCGGGGGCGATGGAAGTTGAGTTCGACGGTTCTGGTCGAATCAATATTCCTGAGTATTTGCGCACCTATGCGGGCCTTACGAAGGACGTTGTCGTTGCGGGTTTGTATAACCGTTTGGAAGTTTGGGATGAGGCAACGTGGAAGACGTATGCCGCTCAAACGGAAGAGCAGGGGAATGCGATTGCGGAACGGTTAGGAGGATTGGGGATTTAGTTCCTCGTTGAACGTTGATGGTCCATCTGTTTGATGCACCATCGACGATCCACGAAGAGTTTCCAGACGTATGCAGACATCTATCCATACCGCTGTCATGCTTGAGGAGTCCATGCTTGCCCTCAACGTACGGCCAGGAGGGGTCTACATAGACGGGACACTTGGTGGAGCGACGCATACGCGAGCGCTGCTTGAGCGTAGCGCGCCAAACGGTCGGGTCATTTCTTTCGACGTTGATCCCGTAGCGTTGGCACGCGCGCGCAAGGCCTTAGCTTCTTATGGTGACCGTTGGCAGGGGATCGAAGAAAACTTTCGATACTTGGCCGATGCCCTTAAGAAGGAAGGGATCCAGCAGATGGACGGAATCTTGTTAGATCTTGGCTTGTCTTCGGACGAGCTCGAGGATCCAACTAAAGGGATTTCGTTCCAGATTGATGGTCCACTCGATATGCGGTTAGGCACGCGCGCCAATGATGATGGGCTCACGGCTGAAGATATCGTGAACACCTGGCCACGTGGGGAACTACGACAAATGATCGGCGTGTTTGGCGAAGAGCGCTTTGCTGGACGGATTGCCGAAGCCATTGTCACCGCTCGTGAACAGCAGCGGATTACGACCACGTTTGAACTCGTCGATATCATCCGCGGAGCTGTGCCAAGTGCCTACGAAAATGGCCGTATCCATTGCGCGACACGCACCTTCCAAGCGTTGCGCATGGCTGTGAATGACGAAGTGCAAGCGCTTAAGCAGGCGATTGAGTCTGCGCATGCGGTGCTTGCCCCTGGCGGTCGGCTCGCGATTATCACCTTCCATTCGATTGAAGATCGGATCGTGAAACTCGCCTTCCAGGATGCGCGTTGGAAGCCGCTTACGAAGAAGCCTGTCGCTCCCTCGGAAGAAGAGCTGAACAAGAACCCAAGAGCCCGCAGTGCCAAGTTACGAACTGCGAGTAAGCTCCTTTAACCTCATGTATGTCTCGTCCCTTAGCTATTTCCCTTAAACGCCCCCACGAACAATTTGCTCTGCCTATGCCCTTCGCACGCCGTTTGGCGGATGTGAAGCGTGGGACGATCTTTGCGGCGATGATTGGTTGTATGGCGGCGTGTATGGGTGTTTACATTTATCAAGTGACGACACAAGCCAGCCAAAGTTTTGAACTGCGCCAATTGGAAAAGCAAGTAGAACGATTGAATGACACCGTTGCGTCTTTAGACTATAAGGTGACGGAACTCAATTCAATTCATGCGCTTGAGACGCGTATCCAAGGGATGGGATATGTGCCTTTGTCGAATATTCGCTATTTGCAAGGGCCTGGTCAGGTGGCCGTGCGTAAATAAGGAGGACGTTCGTATTCGCCTTTTAGGAGAGAGTCGAATACGGGCGTTCTGAAGAGGGAAAACGTTTTTTATCTGCCATTGGCGTGGAGAGATAAGAAGCGTTTTTGATTTCCGCTGCGAGATCCCTCACTCCGTATGACTTCGTTCGGGATGACGGGAATAGAGATAAAGACGTCTAACGAGAGATCTCTTTTTGTTGTATACTGTTGCTGTCTATGTCTTCGCGTGTGCAGGCAGTTGCGTCCTTTGTTGTTTCAGATTTTTTTGGGAGTGTTTTGCGGTTCCCGTTGTGGTGGTATACGGAGGGGCTTATGTCGTTGGGGGCGTGGCGAGTGCGTACGCTCCGGTATCGTGCACGCGGCTACGCGATTGGGTTGTGGGTCAGGAATTTTTTTGTGCCCATGTATGGGACACGCGATTGGGTGGGGAGGTTGATTAGCATTGCGATGCGTGGAGTTGTGATCTTGGCGCGTCTATTTGCCTTATTTATTGAGGTTGTTGTTTCTGTAGGACTTGTTCTAGCGTGGTGTTTTGCCCCTATTTTAGCGATCGTCTTTCTTTTGTTGAATGTGTCGGTTGGATTTCAGACCTTTGTGCAATCGTTTTAATCTATGGCTCCTTCTTCTGCGGTCCAAACGTGTCGTGAATGTTTAGGTGATCCACGTGCGGCCTTGCGCTGTACGGCGTGTAAAGGAGCGGGGGTGTTTTACCCAGATGACGACGGAATCTTGTTGTGGCGTCCCACGTTAGATGGTTTTTTCTTTGCCTTTCGTCGTTGGCGTTTGACGTTCCATCGGGGGGTTCAATTGGGGTTCTTGCTCCTCATCTTCTTATGCTTTGCTGGATGGGGGTGGCATTGGTTTACGCAGGGTGATCCATTACAGTTATTTGAAGGGGCAACATGGGTGTCTGGCCATTGGTCGATGATGTTGTGGTGGATTGGGTGGTTGGCCGTCTGTTTTTTGGTGTTTCATGTACAAGCGTTTGGGGAAAAAGCCTCGGTTATTTCCAGTTGGTCAGCAAGTGGGCGGGCGCGTAAAACGGACGCGAATCAACTCATTGATGTATCGGCGTATGCTCAACCGGCGTTATGGTCGGTGTTGGAGCAGGCCTATCAACTAGCGGTACAGACGGGTCGAGCGGAGGTGTTACCGTTACACGTGTTTGCGGCATCTTTATCGAGTCCAGCCGGTGGGATCTTTTTAACCCGTTTAGGCGTCTCGAATGAGCTGATTAAGCCGCCCTTGGTTGAATTGTTGCGTTCTTTGCGGAGTGGGACGCCAACGGTTTTATCCGCAGAAACGAAGACCATGCTTTTATCTGCCTATATCATGGCACGCGAGGCACGACGGAAGTATATGGGAGTGACAGAGGTGTTTGTGCAGGCGTTTTTAGCGGATGAAACCTTGCAAGCTATGTTTGATCGCTTAGGCTATCCGCGTGAGCATGTTCTGCATGTGGCGCATTGGGTGCGATTGCAAGAGCAGTTGCGCGAAGAGCATGATCGATTCATTTCCCTCTCTCAACAAAAGCCAAATACGGGCATGAACCGTTTGATGACAGCTCGGCAGACGGCTTTGCTCGATCGTTTTAGTGAAGATCTGACATTGGCTGCGCGCAATGGGCATTTAATGCCACCGGTTGGACGTGAGAAAGAGATGGAAGAATTGTTACGCGCGATTGAGAGTGGGCGGCAGGGTGTCGTCTTGGTTGGAGATGCGGGAGTAGGCAAGACGGCTTTGGTAGAGGCTCTGGCACGTCGGATGGTGGAGGAGGATGTGCCCGCGTCCTTGTTTGATCGGCGTTTGGTCTCTGTGCACTTAGCGGCCTTAGTGGCGGGAGGTGAGTCAGGGCAAGCCCTGGAGCGATTGCTCACCATGCTGAATGAGGCGGCCTTGAGTGGAAATATTGTGTTGGTGTTGGAAGGAATCGAAGCCTTAGCCGGAGGCGGGACGGGGGCGATGGATTTAGCGGAAGCGTTGGCCAGTGAATTGGATCGCGGACATTTCTTTGTGATTGCCACGACGACACCGCAAGCGTGGACAGGGGTTTTAGAGCGTCGTTCGTTGGGGAGTAAGCTCGTACGTGTCCAAGTAGAGGAAATGGATGAAGAGGCTGTCCTAGAAGTATTAATGGCGAAGAGCGGCTTTATTGAGTATGAGACGCGTGTATTTTTCTCGTATGCTGCGTTAGAGCGGGCGGTTACGCTCGGGACTCGCTATTTACACGACGAACGCATGCCTCAAGCGGCGATCAATATGGTGCGTGAGGCGGCGGTCTTGGCGAGAAATGAGCGAGGGGAGCAAGTCCTGGTCTCGGCGGAGGATGTTGCCAAGATTATCCAAGCAAAAACCAATATTCCGGTGAATGCGATTTCTCAAGATGAATCGCAGAAACTTTTGAATTTAGAGGAGCGGTTACATGGGCGCGTGATTGGACAAGAGGAAGCAGTGACGGCCGTGGCGCAGGCGATGCGTCGCGCGCGAGCGGATGTACGCGAGCATAAGCGGCCAATTGCGAACTTTCTCTTCTTAGGTCCAACCGGGGTTGGGAAAACGGAGCTCAGTAAGGCCTTGGCGGCTGAGTATTTTGGACGCGAAGAAGCGATGATTCGCTTAGATATGTCTGAGTACCAGCATCCTTCCTCCGTCGTGCGGATGATTGGGTCGCCGGGAGATGAGCGCGGAGGGTTGTTGACGGAAGCGGTGCGTAAACAGCCGTTTAGTATTATTTTATTGGATGAATTGGAAAAAGCGCATCCAGATATCCTCACCCTCTTCTTGCAAGTCATGGATGATGGACGCTTGACGGATGGGGTAGGCAGGACCGTAGATTTTACGAATGCTGTCTTAATCGCAACGAGTAATGCGGGCACGGGCTTCATCCAAGAGCAGGTAAAAGCGGGAGCCTCAACGGAACGAATTAAGACAGGATTGTTAGAAGGAGAGTTGAAAGGCGTATTTCGTCCGGAATTTTTGAATCGGTTTGATGGCATGATTGTCTTTAAACCGCTTACGCTTGAGAATGTGCGAGCGATTGCGCGTCTTCTCCTGCACAGCCTTGCGAAACGCTTGGCACTTAAAGGCATGGGTTTTCGTGCGGAGCCGGAAGCGGTTGAGGAATTGGTGCAAGCAGGGTTTGATCCATTATATGGTGCGCGTCCATTGCGCCGTGTCATTCAAGAACGTGTGGAGAATGCCTTGGCAGATGCCTTATTGCGTAAAGATGTGTCGCGTCGGGATACGATCGTGATCCAGCCAGGGGGCAAACTCGAGGTCGAGCATGGAACCTTCGTTCCAGAATGACGCTCGTTATATTTGTGAAATGTGCTAAGATCAGAGCCTTATGATGTTGTTTGGTGTTCCAATTGAAGGAATCACAAAAGAGGCGGTTTTAGAGCGCTTGCGTACGGCGACCGCGCCTCTTTGGGTAGTGACGGCGAATCCAGAGATTTTACTTGCCGCTCGTCGTCATCCAGACTATAAAAAAGCCTTACAACAAGCGGACATTCGCGTAGTCGATGGGGTGGGGTTGTATGGGATCGGGCGTCTCTTTGGTCAGACGTGGTCACGGGTGACGGGGGTGGAGTTGGGAGAAGCGTTGCTTAAAGAGGCGCATACGCAGGATTTGCGCGTCGCCTTCATTGGGGGAAAGAAGCGCGTGGCGGAGTTAGCGGCGGCGCATTGGCGAACCGTGTATCCAAGTTTAGCTTTAATTGCAGAACGGGGAGGAGTTGTGCAAGCAGATGGGACGGATGACGAAGAAGGGGAAGAGGCGCGTCATCGTTTGACGTTGTTTGCGCCACAGATCGTATTAGTAGGATTTGGGCATCCTAAACAAGAGCGTTGGATTGCGCGTTATTTGCAAGATATGCCAAGTGTGAAGATGATTGTGGGAGTGGGAGGGACGTTTGATTATTGGGCTGGAACGATTCGACGGGCGCCGAGGTTTTTTCAGGTGATGGGGATTGAATGGCTCTGGAGATTGGTGCAGGAGCCTAAGAGAATTGAGAGGATTTTTAAAGCGGTGGTAGTGTTTCCGATTTTCGCTCTTATTGACCGCGTTCGTCATGCTGAATGATTATGCCACCCGCACTTTCTCAGCGAATTCAAGCGTTGCCTGCGTCGGCGATTCGTAAATATTTGCCGATGGCGGATGGATTGCGTGCGCAAGGCGTGACAGTCTTTCCTTTGAATATTGGACAGCCGGACGTGGCGACCTCTCCCTTGTTTTACGAGGGGATTCGATCGTTTTCTGAACCCGTCCTCTCCTATGCTCCGAGCGCAGGCGATGAATCGCTTCGTGAGGCGATCAGCCGTTATTATCAACGATTGAATATAGCTGTTTCTGCCGCGCAAATGATCATTACGTCGGGAGCGAGTGAAGCCTTGATGGCGGTGTTTGATTTGGTCTGTGATTCAGATGATGAGGTGATTGTGTTTGAACCGTTTTATACGAATTATCAAAGCATGGCGGGGCTTAAAGGGGTGCGAGTCGTCTCTATTCCGACAAAATTGGAGGAGGGGTTTGCTATTCCTTCTGTCGAAGTCATTGAGCAAGCGATTACCTCTAAAACAAAGGTGATCTTGGTTTGTAATCCAAATAATCCGACGGGATCTGTGATTGGAAGGGAGGGATTAGAGGCGTTAGTGGCATTGGCGAAGCGTCGTTCTCTCTTCCTTGTAGTCGATGAGGTGTATCGGGAGTTTGTGTTTGAGGGAGAGCGTGCCACGAGTGTGCTTGAGATCCCTGGATCGGAAGAAGTCGCCATTGTTGTCGATAGTGTTTCAAAGCGGTATTCCTCTTGTGGGGCACGGATCGGATGGTTGGTGTTGCGTCGAGAAGATCTAATTGCGGCAGCGCTTAAGTATGCGCAAATGCGTCTATCGGTTCCGACCGTGGAGCAGAGGGCATTTGTGCGTGTGTTGGATGAGGGGGAAGCGGATATTCAGCGTGCCAAACAAGAATATGCCGCACGGCGCGATATCGTGTTTGGTTGTTTACAGGAAGCAGGAATCCCATGCGGATATCCGGCCGGGGCGCTCTATCTTATCGCGGATATTGGAGTAGATGCGGAATTGTTTACACAATTTATGTTGACGGAGTATTCGGGAATTAAATCTGAGGGTCAGACGGTCTTAACGACACCCGCGCAAGCGTTTTATTCTACGCATAGAGCAGGAAAGACGCAGATACGAATTGCGTTTGTGATTGAAGAGGAAGGATTAAAAATAGCGATGAAGCATTTAATCAAAGGGAGAGAAGAATTTCTTGAGAAACAGAAAAGCGCATCCGTCGGCTGAGGAAGCCTAGATGCCGTCAGTCGACGGATGGCTTCTCTGCGCGCGGTGCGCTTCAGTTGTTGGTGTAGTTGGCGCCGTACCAGATGCCGATGATGAGTACGGCGCCGGTCCACAGGACCCAGGCGATGGCCTTCGCGAACCCGCGTCCTTCCTCCTCCATGACATGCTTTCCGTCGTTACCCGTTCGAGCTGCCACGCCCCTGAAGAGCGCAGCCACTACTGCCATGACGATTCCCACGTAGATCATTTTATACCTTCTGATTCCCACGACATTAACCGGTCGTGGCGGGGTAGCGTTTCCCATCAAGTCGACCCTGACAGGCAAAAAACCATCTAAATGATTTCTTGTCTATCAGGGTTAGGAAACAGTGTAATTTACACCAAAAAAGGGAGTTTGTCCAGTATTTAAGCTCTGTTTTACCTTATATTAGCCAAAATTACGTTCTCAACCGATACCCTTTTTTCAAGACCCAAATCAAAATGCCAACCATGGCAGCGGCGAAGAGACAGACGAAGGTGAGTGAGGTGAGAGGCGAGCCGTCGGCGCGTCCTAGGAAGCCGTAGCGGAAGCCGTCGACCATGTAGAAGATGGGGTTGATGCGGGAGACATGTTGCCAGAAGGGTGGGAGGATGTGGATGGAGTAGAAGACGCCACCGAGGTAGATCAACGGCAGAAGGATGAAGGTGTTGAAGGCGCCGATGTGATCGAACTTTTCTGCCACGATGGCGACAAGCGCGCCGAGGGCCGAGAAGAAGGCGGCGGTAGCGATGGCGATCACGAGCACGAAGAGAGGGTGAATGGGAAGAATAACTTCAAACGGCAGAGAGATGATCCAGGTGATGCTTCCAACCATGAGGGCGCGTACGACTCCGCCGAGCGTGTAGGCGATGGCGGTTTCTGTGGCGCTGAGAGGGGAGACGAGGACGTCGACGAGCGCGTTATTAAGTTTGGAGATGAAAATGGAGGAGCTCGCGTTTTGGGCGGCATTGTTGACGATGCCCATCATGATGAGGCCTGGGACGATGAAGGCAAGATAGGAGACGCCGGTGCCGAGGTTGATTTGTTTGCCGAGGGAGACGCCGAAAATAATCAAATACAGACCGGTTGTGATGACGGGGGTGAAAATGGTCTGCATCCAAACCGCGAGAAAGCGGCGGATTTCTTTGGCGAGGAGGGTTTTAAAAGCGAGAGAGATCATATGAGAGGTATCAGGCGTCAGTGATTAGGCGTCAGTCTCGTCATTCCGAACGAAGTCCGACGAAGAGAGGGATCTCGCAGCGGAACAGGTATCCTCCCTATCGGGCTACCCGTTTCCGGTCGAGATTCCTCAGTCGTCGTCAGACTCCTCCTTCGGAATGACGGACTATGAAATGAAGGGGTTTGTTTAAGCTTCCGTCGAAGTGTATTTTAAATAGATATCCTCTAATTTATCTAATCCCGTTGTTTGTTTATGGCCTTTTAGGGTGTCGAGGGCTTTTAGTTGGCCCTTGGCCATGATGGCGATGCGACCGGAGAGGGCTTCGACTTCTTCCATGTGGTGGGTGGTGAGCAAGATCGTCGTGCCGGCTTGGTTGAGTTCGCGCACAAAGTCCCAGAGTTCGCGACGGAGTTCGACGTCGACGCCAGCGGTAGGCTCGTCCAAGATCAAAAGTTTTGGACGGTGGACTAAGGCTTTGCCAACTAGGAGGCGCCGTTTCATGCCGCCGGATAACTTTCTGACAGAGGTGTCGGCCACTGAAGTGAGGGACAAGCGTTTTAAAATTTCATCGGTCCAACGGTCTTTTTTCTCGACATTAAAGAGCCCGGCTTGGATATCCAGGGCTTCGCGAGGCGTGAAAAAGGGGTCGAAGTTTACTTCTTGTGGAACGAGACCAACCATTTGCCGGGTGGCTTTATAGTCGAGGGTGACGTCTTTCCCAAAAACCTGTGCA
>CAZIQG010000002.1:0-15535 GCA_964541725.1 uncultured Gammaproteobacteria bacterium | reverse complement strand
GCTACCCGTTTCCGGTCGAGATTCCTCAGTCGTCGTCAGACTCCTCCTTCGGAATGACGAGCATAGGGATTAGGTTTTCAGGATTCACGTTACACGTTTTACGATCAGATCAGGCTCGTCTGTCCTTTTAAAAGGAAGGGTCTTTGTTCTCTTAAGCAGGTGAGGAATTCTCCCACGGAATGGTCGGCGTGTATATGGTGGTATTGGATGGGTTTTGTCAGGGTGATTCCTTCAAGGCTGCGACAGCGGCTGAGGGCGACGTAGATTTGGCCGTGGGCGAAGGCGCCGCGCTCGAGGTCAATGATGAGTTTATCGAAGGTTTTGCCTTGGCTTTTGTGGATGGTGACGGCCCAGGCGAGTCGGAGGGGGATTTGGGCAAAGCTGCCGAGTTTTTCTTGGACGAGAGTTTTTGTGTCCTCATCATATTTGCTTTGAAAGAGGGTCCAGGCGTGTGTGCCTAGGGTCACGGTTGTCTCGTTATCCAGTTCTACCGTAACGGTGGCCTCGTCTAGGTCTTTGATTGTGCCGAGACTTCCGTTTACGTAACTTCCGTTGATATCGTTTGCGATGCACATGACGCGCGCACCTTGCTTGAGGACGAGGGCTTCATCGGTGGGAGCGTCTTTGACTTGGAAGTCTCCGTCCATGATGGCGTTATAGGTGAAGGCTGGTTTGTCGATGGCGGAGAGATGTTCTTGATTGATCCGGTCGGCTTGGTCGTTCGTCGTCGTCAAGATGATGTCGTGGTCTTGTTGGGCGTGGATTTTTCCGAAGCGGGTGTTTAAGGCTTGAAGATCTTCTTTATCTGGTCGTTGGTCGCGGATGCTGTTTAGTAAGCGGATGAATTCTGGGTCGGTTTGGCGATAGACCGTTTCCAGCTCGATGAAATCGACTTGAGAGGTGGCAAGCAGCGTTTGTGTTCCGCGGGCTGAGAAGAAGTAGGGCGTTTCGTAGGCTTTGAGAAAGGCTTCTTGTTCGTGACGTGTCAGAACCGGAGGAAGCTGGGCTAAATCGCCAATCGCGATGATGCGTTTGCCTCCAAAGGGGGCGGGAGTATCTAAGGCGGCCTGTAAGAAAACGTCCATACAATCAAGGAGATCGGCGCGCACCATGGAGATTTCATCAATGATGAAGCCGTCAATCTTATTTAGCAAAGGATCTTCCCGACGAGAGAACCCACGACGTTTGGCATCCTTCATGCTCATACCGGGCGCAAAGCGAAAAAAGCGATGGATGGTTTCTCCACCGACGTTGAGAGCTGCCACGCCTGTAGGCGCAAGCACGGGAAAGACGAGCGAACTTTCTTCACGAAACGTGCGTAATAACGTGCTTTTTCCTGTACCCGCTCGACCCGTGATAAAGACGAACGGTTTGCCGTTTTCCATCAAATCTAGGGCTTTGGTAAAGATGGGATTGCGGTCTAGCTGTTTTGACATGGGCAGAGGGTAGCACGGCGAGAGGGTTTTACGAAAAACACAGTGCTGCTTAGCTTTTTACGAATAGCGAGCGTTGTCCTTGCAGAAAAGATGCTCCAGTCATAGGAGTTTTCCCCTCGGGCTGTACTTCTTGTAAAAGGAGAGCCGACCCATCTTTACAGGTGATGGCTGGGAGATGATCTTGTTCGATGGTTGAACCTGAGGTCATGTTCATCATCTTTCCGACGGAGGTCTTTAGAACTTTGAGACGTTTGCCTTGTAATTCTAAAAAAGTGCCAGGCCAAGGTTGATAGGCACGAACTTGGCGTTCGAGTTCGGTGGCTGTATATGAGGCTGGATCGAGTTTCCCATCATCACGGGAGAGGAGTTTTACAAAGGTGGCTTGGGAATGATCTTGCTGGGTAGGAGTGATCTTTCCTTCTAAGTAAGTAACGACTGTATCTGCGAGGAGGGGAGCGCCGATGGTTCCGAGTCGGTGATATAACACGTCGGAGGTATCGTCGGGGCGAATAGGTTCTTCAAATTGAGAGAGGATGGCTCCGTGATCCATTTTGGCATCCATGAGCATGATCGTCGCTCCGGTTTTTTCTTCTCCGTTGATGAGAGCGGCTTGGATGGGGGAGGCGCCCCGGTATTTAGGGAGGAGGGACCAGTGGAAGTTAATAGCTCCCTTAGGAGCGATGTCTAAAAGCGCTTGCGGCATGATTTGGCCGAAGCTTGCGACAATGAGGAGATCAGGAGTCAACGCTTTTAATTCTTCGATCACTTCTGGCGATTTTACGCTCTCGTATTGATAGACGTGTATTCCCAAATTCACCCCGGCTGTTTTGATGGGTGGGGGGGTAAGGGTGCCTTTGCGGCCAACGGGGCGGTCCGGTTGGGTGACGACGCCGATGATTTCAAAACGCGTATCGTGAGCGAGGCCTTCGAGTAACGGAATGGAAAAGGCGGCGCTGCCAAAAAATAAGACGCGATACTTCATAGCAGATTGTTAAAGTGTCACTTGTTTACCGGTCGCTCGATCGAATACTTCAAAGGCTCGATCGATATAGAGGATGCCGTCTAAGTGATCAACTTCGTGTTGAAAAACCGTGGCGAATAAACCGCTCACTTCCATTTCTACTTTGCGACCGTGTCGGGTTAAGGCGCGAAGGGTGATGCGTTTATGGCGACGGACGTTGCCGTATTTTCCAGGTACGCTTAAACACCCTTCTTCGCCAACAATCATTGTTTCTGAGGCTTTTGTGATTTCTGGGTTGATAAACGCCGTTGCCCCCTCTTTCTTGAGGTTGACGATGATGGCGCGGATGTTCTTTCCGACTTGAGGGGCCGCGATTCCGATCCCATCCTCTACAAACATGGTTTCGATCAAAGTATCTAAAAATTGCTGAAATTCTGGAGTGGTAATTTCGTGTACTTCAAGTTCGCGCGAACGTTCGCGGAGGCTAGGAGCAGGGATTGTGACAAGAGGAAAGGTGGGCATGGGATAAGGGCGCATCTTAGCGTAAAAACGCGATTGGGTCAAGGTCTATGATGGCGTTTTTGGCGCAGGGGGTCAAGGCACTGAGGAGGTCTGTTTCTGGGGTTTGTGAGGGGAGAATTAGGTGGAGAATATGACGTATTCCACGCGACGTCGGTTGGTATTCTGGGGCAAAGGGTCCGCGCCACTCTCCGTCACGCAGAGGCGTTCGTTTGAGATGCATTTGTGCTTGTTGTAGCCATTTTGTGGCTGTTTCCTGAGAGCCTTTAATTACGACTTTTACGATCCGGGCGGCGGGTGGATACAGAAATGTTTGGCGCTCGTGGCGCTCTTGTTCCATAAAGGCTTGCATACCCGTTTGCGTCATCCAGGCTTGGATTTGCTGAGCCAAGTCTTCTCGGCATTGAAGGATGAGTTCGCCTTTCGCTTGCTGGACGCGATCCGCTAAGCGTCGGATGGCGATGCATTGTCGTTCGCGGCGTCGGATATCTTCTCCCCCGCCTAAGAGGCTGGCTTCTGTGACAACTACAAGACAGCCCATGGGGAATGGTTTTTCTAGTTCTTTGGCGGTGGTATCGCGCCATTCGACCGCGATCTCGGGAAGGGCTTTTTCCCAGTGTGTTTGCAGCCGTTCGATTCCGGGCAAGCTTTTACTTAGGTCTACGCCGCCGCACACGCCACATTCTTCGGGCATGGGGAAGTGCTTATGACAACGTCGACAAATAGCCCCTTTGCTATCAGCTCCCAGGCCGCTGGTACAAATCGGACATGTGGCTTGCCATTGGCAATCGCGACAGGTGAGACGTGCCAGCGATCCGCGAATGGCGTGGATAATGATGCGTGGTCCCTCATGTTCGGTGAGCGCGGTAAAGGAATCGGCTTGGATGAGTGGAACAGCCGACTTGCCTTGTGGATGGTGCACGTGGAGACGAGGTTTATGCTCAATTTCTGGTGGAGGGGTTTGGGCGTGGAGGGGAGGGGTGAGGCCCAGGCTTTCGATGCGCGTCATCCCTTGTTGCGCGCAGAAGAGCAAGGCTTTACGGGCGTCATAGCGTGGGGCGAGGTCATCTTGTTTATGGTCATCCTGTTCGGGCTCATCGAGGAGAACAACGTCGCTGTCTATTGCTAACCAAGCACCGATTTTGCTGGTGACTAAACAGCCGGTAGATTGAGAGAGGAATCCCGTCCAGGCACGAAAGGCATCCCCATCAGACATATCACTATGTAAAAGATGCGAGCCGGGAATATTAGCATGCAGAAGATCAGCGCGGGTCATCCAGGGAGTGACGATGAGAACGCGCTTGGTTTGTTGGTAATCTTGGGCACGACGAATGAGTTCTTGGTGGGCACCTGCTTGCCAATCTGCTTGTAAGCCATGCTCTTTTGTCTTACGAGGAAGAAGGGTGGGGGTGGAAGGTTTTTTAGGGAGCGAGCGTAGCCAGCTTTTTAAAACAGTTGGCTTGGAAGAAAACGTACGAGCGGCGGTCGCTTGAATAAGATCAATGAATGCTGAAGGAAGATGAAGATGGGCATAGCGACCAGCCAGAGGCAATGCCTGCTTTTCAAAGGCAGAGGTCGAGCGTATGGCAGCGACAAGTCCTACCTGATGTCCGCGTCGAAAGGGGATCGTGACGAGATCCCCAACTTCTACGGCAATGTTAGCCGGAATACGATAATCAAACCCCTCGATGCCGAGGGGTGTACGCATAACGGGAATGACATATGCAAACGACATGGGTTTATTAGGTTTGCTCAAAGATAGTGGTCATGTACCCAACACCGAAGGGGGCTTCATAACAAAGTTCACGCATATTCCCGTTTATATCTTCGAGGGCGCCCATGAGCATAACGATGGGTTGGTACCCGCATTGGTCGGCCTTTTTGCAGAGATCCGCCTCCATGCCTAACAGTTCGGCGGGATGACGGGTTACGATGGCGGAGCGTACGGTTTTGTTAAAGAGCACGCCTTCGGGTGTTTCTCCGTGAGGGCTTTGGGTATTGGTGTGGTGGGAGAGGTCTGCAGAAGCGATCAGCGCGATACGGCCGTTTTCTTGTTGAAGGATTTGTCCGAGTTGGCGTCCGCATTCGTAATGGGCTTGGGGAGCGAGGAGGGAAGGGGCTAATGGGACGAGTTTCCAGTTGGGAAGGTTACGGGTTAGAAGCAGAAGGGGGATGGTGAAGCCGTAATCGAGTTCTGGTTGGCTTGTGAGAGTGAAGGGAATTTGTTGCTCGCGCATGCCGCGATGGATGTGGTCGAGGAGTAGAAAATCGGCTTTGGCTTTGACTTGGGTGCCGTGGTCGCCAAATTCTTTTAGGACCCCCTCAAACGTATCGTGTAAGTTGCCGCTGAAGGCGTCTGAATACATCTGGGCGTGAGGAGAGATGATGACGAGGGTATCGGGACGGGCAGCGTATAAGGCTTGTTCGAGCTCATCGTATGCTTTAAGGGTATTGGCAAGTTTATCTCGATGCTCTTTGCCGAGCGTTGAGATAAGTAGGGGAGAATGTGGCACGATGGCTGAGAAGACGATCATAGGAAGGGGGAGCGGGACGGTTAAGGAGCGAGGATCGAATCTTGTTGGGCTAAGATGAGCGGATTTTTATGTGGGTCTACGGGTTCTCCTACAGGATACTGCTTTAACAAGGTTTCTGGTAGGACGACGACGTTTTTCCATTTCCAGCCTAATTCTTCAAATATTTCTCCGCTCGGAATGGGGCGACGGATCCCATTTTCCATGACATAGACGGCTTTTTCTTTTGTGACTTGTACGAGTTCACCATCGCGTACCCGGTATGGATCGCCAACTGGAAGAGCGGCTAATTGTTTGGCGCTTAACAGGCGAGCGGGTTGGCTACGAAAGTAGGTGGCGAGGAGAGAGGGATGCGAGATGAGCCGTCGCGTATCATTTTCTATATACCAATGCGTTCCTTTAGCGTCTTTGGCTAGGAGGCCGGTTGGATAGGCACTTGCGAGGGTGATATCAGCTCCATTTTCGTAGGCGGCTAGGTCTTCCAGGGTTGTTTCAATCAGTTCATCTTCGTTGAATCCAAGTCGGTCGAATACGGTTTTATTAAGGATGAGGCGTTTTTTTTGCCCATCAATGAGATATTGCTTGTCCTCTGCACTCACGAGTGAATAGTTGGCAAAAGAAAATGGTTTACCATCTGGATAATTGCTTAAACGACTGTCGTCGACGAGAACGATTTTATCGAGGCTGATCATGGAGGCCGCGACCGCGCGACTTTTAAAAGGGCGTTTTTCTCCGAAACGGATCAGATAGATTTGCTTTGAGCTATTGCCTTGCACAATGGTTCCATCAGGAAAGGTGAGGCCAAACCAACGACGCCAGATCCGCCACAGGCTCATGTTGCCCGCGATATGTGGCGTATAGCTGTATAGCATCGCGGTGGCCGTATTTTTTGGGATGAGCGTTTGGCCATCTACGATACTTGCTTTCCCCGGGGCGTAGCCTGCGATTGTTTTTCCATTGAGCAGGATTTGCTGGAGGTATTTTTCGCGATGTTGTTTGGCGGCCCATTCGAGTTGGTTGGCAAAGCCTTTAAATTCTTGAATGCCAGGATCATCTTTGGCGCAGCTGTCACACACACCATAGCCGGTGGCCCAATCAAATTGTTTTTGGGAAGGGTTTTTATCCTCGATAAGACTCTGTTCCTTTTGTAATAGGGCGAGGAGGTATTTGGGATTAATGGTATAGGTGATAGAGACACGCCAAATAATATCGGCGACGGGCTTTTCGGTCCCATCTATGTCTGTGAGGCGGAGAACTCCAAGAACGCCTCGATCATCAAGAAAGGTTTGGATATCAGCTTTGTCCATCCCACCGATTTCGAAGATGTCGCGATCATCGAGTACGTGTTCGGTTTGGAAGGTTTCATCCCAGGCAAGAATATCGGGGGTGGAGGACGCTGCTTGTGCGAGGACGCCCAAGGGCTGTATCGTAGTGGCAAGTACGAGCATCGTTCCAACCAAGATCCGATAATAGATGGAGCTTCGCATTGGCCTACTATATCATGCAGCGCGTGTCTCTCAAACCGTCATTTCGAGAAAACCTTCCTTGGATAGGGATCGGTTTTTTGGCGATGTGTCTTTTTCTCACGTCTCTCGTTTTGCCCTTCGCGTTTCGAGGGAAATACGCTTCGCCAGATGAGACGGCGGTGGTGGTTGTGGCGGAGCGTCTTGCCTCTGGAGAAAGCCCGAGGGTTGAAGAGTCGTTAGCGATAACTTATCCCTGGTTGCATCCACGGAGTTGGGTGAGTCATGGAACGGCTTTGGTGCCAGTTGGGTTCTTAGGGTGGCCCTTGTTTTTGAGTCCTTGGGTCGCGCTGTTTGGGATGGTCGTTTTGCCTTGGGTTGCTTGGGCATGGTTTTTGTCTGGGCTTTATGCTTTTTATCGCCTGTTGCGACAACGGTTCTCTTCCTATTCCGCCGCCGCCGGCGTGCTGATGATGGCGGCAACGCCGATGGTTCTTTTATATGCTAACCGAGCCCTCTTTCCAAACCCAGCGATCCTGTCTGCGTTCCTATGGAGTCTGTGGTTATTAGAGCTTGCGAAGCGAAAATCGCGCTATTCTTTTCTTGCCGGGATTCTGATCGGGGTGGCGGTGATCATTCGACCGATTGAGCTTATCTGGATGCTGCCGTGGTGGATTTGGAAACTCGCGGAACTTCCTCGAACGAAACGATATTTCTTGCCGTTGTGCTTAATGGTGTTTGGCGTGCTAGCTGTTTTCTTGGCGTTAAATCAAGTTGTGTACGGACATTGGTGGAGGGTTGGGTATTGGATAGGGGATAATCTTCCTTTGAATACAAAAATAGTTCTTCGTGATTCTCCCATAAATATAAAGAGAATCTTTCCGTTTGGTATCCATCCGCGCGCGATCTGGTGGAATTTCCAGTCCTTTACTCGAGACTTTTTGTGGCCGTTTTGGTTATTGTTGACGGCGGCTTTATATAGCTACGTCACTTCTTTTTTTAAGCGGAATCTCGCTAGCCATAAACAGGCCTTTTCTTCTCCGTTTCTGTGGCTCTCGTTGTGGACGATTCTTAGTCTACTGGTTATATACGGAAGTGGTGTTTATCAAGACCATGTTCAGCCTGGAGCTATAACCGTAGGAAATTCTTTTTTGCGCTATCTTCTCCCAATTACTCCTCTGATTGGGGTTGGAGCCGCCTTTTTGTTCGAGACGTATCGTGGAGGTAAGGGGTTTGTTTTCTTCGCGAGTTTGATTCTGATTTGTGTGTGTGGCTTTGGGATCTATGCGGTTACGATGAAAGATGATGAGGGTGTGGTCGCGACGCGCACGGAACTTAAGCGGTATGCTCATATTCATGGGCAGGCTCTGGCTCTATTCCCAAAGGGAAGCGTGATTATTTCTGATCGTTCCGACAAGATTTTTTCATCTTCATTTCGGGCTGTTTCTCCACGACCTTCTTTAGAGGAGATCGCTCGTTTGGCAAAGGATCCTGAGGCGCATGTGGAGGTTGGAATATTTGCTCGGCCGTTCTCTCAACGTGAGCGGGATGACTTGCGTGGTCTTGGTCTTGAGGTGTTGGACGTGGGTGCCTTTGGGAGAGAGTATTTATATCGCGTCCTCCCTCGCTAGCGTATGCGCTTTATCCGTTGGCTCGTTTGTCTTTTGCCCTGGTTAGGGGCGGCGGCGGTTTTTATTTGGTTGTGTTTATTACGTCTACCGCCATCTGGTATTCGTACACTGTCCTTTGTATTTGATGGACGCAGTCCCTGGATGAATCCGTTTTTACCTGGGTATCGCACGACTTCGATCGGGTTGCAACCAGACGGATGGACGGGTCAACGGATACAAGGGGAGCCTGTTTACAGCACGCTGCGTTTGCCGGGTGTCTATAATCAACTGTCGTTAGGATTGGAATTTCGTACCCACGATCAACCGCTTTTGGAGGTTGGAGTTGCCCAAGAGCCGGCACGTGAGGCAGCCATGCAACCGTTGTGGAGTGAGGCTCTTGCGCGTGGGTGGCGTCGGGTTACCTGGCAGGGAAGACAAGGGTATGTCCGTGATGGTCAGCCTGATAGCGCTTTGGGGGATACCGACATGAATCGTTTGTTGGTTTGGTATGCCTCGAGTACGGTGCCTGCATATATGGATGGAGAAGGGCAGGAACGACTTTTTCCCATTTCTTTGAGAGGCTCTTATGATATTCATGCGGTGCCGATCCAGGGTCGAGTTACATTTCGACTCCGGGTTCAGGACATGAACCGTCAACGACAAAAAGGAACGATTATTTTTACATTGAGTAAAAATGGTGACCTTTTATCATCCGAAGCCTTGAGTCTCGCAGGATCACGGGATAGCCGGCCTTCTGAGGTCTATACGAAGACCCTGTCTTTTAGTGGATTAACGGGAGGGGTCTATAAACTCTCAATTGTGGCTGATGATGATATTTTTACGCGTGAGATTTCCTCCCCTGTACAGCATTGGGTGATCGGTCCGCGCATGTATTTTGGGGATCAAGTGGGGTACGCAACCACAACTTTTCCCGGAATAGCTTGGACGAATGCTCAGCATCTTCAACTTGATACGTTGCATACGGAAGGATTACAAACCGTTCGCTTAGGCTCTGCTTCGCTTGCGGTCACGGAAGTCCAGCGCAAATATGCTCTGGACAGATTAGCAAAAGAGCAGGCGACGCCACAGCTTTTTCAGGCGCCGCGTGGCGATGTGCGAGTCATCGGAGATGGATATTTTGCGCTTGCGCCAGAACTTCTCTTTTTACCTGCTCCGCGACGTCTCACAGACGCCTCTCGACCCTTGGAGGAAGGGATCAATGCGGTTCTTACCTCCTATGTGGCGCCACGAGCCGTAGAGGGTGGTTGGTATCAGTCAGAGACCACTCATTCTTTGCCGGGTCGCCCTGGGATTCTACGTCTTACCTTAGGAGCTCCTGGAATCCAAACGAGGGAGGGGGGAGTTGATATACGTGCTGCGCAACTTACCTATCGTCGCCCAATCTTGTCTGGTCGTTCCTGGATCCAGGTTTTGTGGCAAGAGCTTGCGTCTGCCTGGCGTATTTTATGAACATCCCTTCTTTATTTCTGAGCTTTCTCCGTCATACGGGATATGCGCTGGTATCGCTAGGAGCTCTTTTAGTTGGGATTGAGTTTTTCGTCCCCGCGTTTTCTACGCCGTACATTCATTTGTATCGTTTACTTGTTTTAGGACTTGTATTGGCTTTGCTGGGTGGGAGAAATGTTCAGGCGCGCATACGTGGAAGATGGGGCATGGGTGCTATGGTGACGGGTGTGCTTTTGTTCGCTCTGTTTACGCAGCTCTCTGTGCAGGGTTCTACGATGGTATTGGTTACCGCCGCGTGTATGCTCGTTATCGTCTTTTTTGTGTTGAGTGTGTATTCTAAAGACCTATGAAAGACTGTATTTTTTGTCAGATTGTTAAAGGTGAGGCTCCTTGTCATAAAATCTGGGAAGATGAAAAACATCTTGCCTTTCTTTCCATTTTTCCAAATACGGAAGGATTTTCTGTGGTTATTACCAAAGAACACTATTCGAGCTACGTCTTTGATTTGCCTGAAAAGGTCATGACCGACCTCGTGGTTGCGGCAAAAGAGGTTGCCAAGAGACTAGACTCCGCATTTTCAGATGTGGCAAGAACGGGGATGGTCTTTGAGGGGTTTGGTGTAGACCATATCCACGCTAAACTGTTTCCTATGCACGGAACGAAAGATGATCAGTGGAAGCAACGTAAGTCAAATGTCAATATCTATTTTGACACATACCAAGGGTATATTTCATCCCATGATTATAAGCGAGCTGACGATACGCATCTTGCAGAGGTAGCAAAAAAGATCTCCAAGTAGGTTTGGAGTCTTTTTCCTTCTGAACAGCTCTTGTTGTTGTTACAACAAATTTAATTTATCGAGCCCAGCGTAACCGGTTACGGTATCTACTAGCCAGCCGTTTTTTAAGTGTTCCCGAAAGTCCTTTAAAGAGAGGGTCACCACCTCCAAAAATTCTTCTGGGTCCAGCATCTGTTCTTGGATCGGTCGGCAATTGGTCGCGACAAAGCTATGGTAAAGGCGGTTTGAGTAACCGGAGAAGGGGCGAGTGGTGACGAACTCGAGGTCTCCGTCATAGCCGGTTTCTTGTAAGAGCTCGGCGTGGGCTGCTTCGGCTGGGGTTTGATCTGGGTCGATGAAGCCGCCGGGGAGTTCAAGCAGGATGGCTTCTGGGCCTGGGCGAAATTGGCGGACCAGGATAACGTCTTGTTCAGTGGTAAGGGCAAGAATGCAAACAACGTCCCCATCACCATTTATGTCATATACGCTTTGTTTTCCGTTGGGAAGTTCAAACATTCTACGGATGATGGTGCGATGTCCGACGGGGATGATCGTCTCTTCGAGCTTCTTCCAGGGTTCAATCATAGGATAGGTTATTCGACGGTGACGCTTTTCGCTAAATTGCGTGGTCGATCTGGATTATACCCTTTGGCTACGGCGATCGTATAGGCCATGAGTTGGAGAGGGATGACGCTTAAAATTGGTTGAAGCTGTTCCAATGTTTTTGGAACGATGATGACATCGTTGGCTTGGGTCGAGACTTGGTCTTTGCCGTCTTCTGTTGTGATCGCCAAGACGCGTCCGCCACGGGCACGAATTTCTTGGATGTTAGAAAGGGTCTTTTGAAAGACGCTATCTTTTGGACAGAGCACGACGCAGGGAAGGTTTTCGTCTACGAGCGCGAGAGGTCCGTGTTTTATTTCTCCGGCAGGGTAGCCTTCGGCATGAATATAGCTCACCTCTTTTACTTTTAGAGCTCCTTCGTAGGCGATTGGGGCATGGAAGGTGCGCCCGAGGAATAGCATATTTGTGGCGTTCGCGTATTTTTTCGCGATTTCCATCAGTAATTCCTTTTGTTCAATAATTGTATTCAATTGTTCTGGTAGGGCTTCGAGCGCGGTGATAATCTCCGTTCCTTGGGCGTGAGAGAGCTTGCGGCTTCTTCCGAGGAGTACGCTTAGCATGGCTAAGGTTGTGCATTGTGAGATAAAGGCTTTGGTGGAAGCCACGCCTAGTTCCGGTCCGGCGTGGGTGTAGATTCCGGCTTTTGTTTCACGGGCGATGGTCGAACCGACTACATTTACGATCCCAAGTGGGAGCGCGCCCTTCATCTTTCCCTCGCGTAAAGCAGCAAGTGTATCGGCGGTCTCTCCTGATTGTGAAATGGCGATAACCGCTGTGTGCTTTCCAATGACGGGATCACGATAGCGGAACTCGCTTGCAATCTCTACATCCGTGGAAATGCCTGACCATGTTTCCAGTACGTATTTTCCAATGCAGCCGGCATAGTACGCGGTTCCACACCCTACGAGGATGATCCGTTCAATCGTTTTTAGTTCTTCTGCCACATCGTTTAATCCCCCAAGTTTTACGATCCCGTCTGATTTGGAAAGGCGGCCGCGCATGGTGTTGCGCAAGACATCTGGTTCCTCCAAAATTTCTTTCAGCATGAAATGGGGCTGACCATTTTTCTGCACGTCTTCTAACGACCATTCCAGAGTCTCCGTGGACTTTTGTATAGTACCAGGACTTTTTAAGGAGTGAATGCGTAATCCCTCGGGACTGATCACGGCAACTTCGTGATCATCTAAAAAAATGACTTGGCGTGTATACGAAAGGATGGCGCTTGGGTCTGACGCAATAATGTATTCATTGTTGCCTACACCAATGGCCATAGGACTTCCTAGACGGGCTACAACTAATTCGTTGGGATATTCTTGATCGATTACCGCGAGTCCATATGTTCCATGGATGTGGCGTAAGGCGGCTATCACAGCAGTGCTTAAGGTTTTGTCAAGCTGTCGCTGTTTCTCCCGTTCAATTAGATGTGCGAGAACCTCTGTATCTGTTTCAGAGATAAACGTATGCCCTTCCTTTTGTAAAAGGGTTTTGAGTTCAGTGTAGTTTTCGATAATCCCATTATGAACCACCGCTAGTTGTTGCTGACAGTCTGTATGAGGATGAGCATTCCCTTCCGTGGGAGGGCCATGTGTGGCCCAGCGAGTATGTCCGATCCCGATGGCTGCCTTAGGGAGGGTGGAGGCTTTAGGTTCTAAAGAAAGGATAGGTCCGACCGCTCGTTCTCGATAGATTGTTCCGTCTGAGATGACGGCGATCCCGGCAGAATCGTAGCCACGATATTCTAAACGGAGTAAGCCATCTAGGATTACGGAGGTTGTTTTATTGGATCCGATATAGCCGACAATGCCACACATAGGATTATTCAATAATACGTTCCCAAACGCCTGCTTGTGAGCCGTGTTTGGCGGCGATGTACAAACGCTTGCGGAACAGAGTTAGGCCTCTCACTTCATCAAAGGTTGCCAAGAGAGTGGTTTCACGTCCATCACGTTCGTCTAATTCCAGAGTAAAGACATGTGTCTTGTCTGCCAAGATAAGATGTCCGCCGTCGGCGGCCCAGACAGCATCAACCAGAGGTTCCGCTTGTCGCCACACGAGCTTTGGATCTTGGGTGGGTGTCCAGATCCAGGCTTCCCCTCCATGCAGAAATACGCCTGCAGGAGGTTGTTCCGTTCCCTCTTTTGATGGCAGCCAGCGTGGCTTGTCTCCCCAGACATCACCGGCGTAGGCGCGTGCTTCTGATAAATTAAGCGCCATCCAATGGGGGAGGGTCTTATCCTTTAACAGGAGGATGTTTTCAAATTGATCTACTGGACGCCAATTGGTGTGTGATAGTTGGTAGAGTTTGTCTTGTAGGGAGCGCTTGGTCAGAAGTAGGATCGCGGGCGTGCCTGTCGTCTGCAAGGTGATGTCTTGATTCTGGAAGACCGTATTTGGTAAGAGTTGTTGGCGTGACAAGCGATGGCTAAGAACTTGTAGACGTGTCATGGCGACATCATCCGTTCCTACCAGTGTATCTGAGCTTGCCCAGCCGTAGACTCCTTTGGGAAGTTGATCAACGCTGTTGGTCTCTTCCGTGCTTCTCCAGTAAGTAGCGGAGGACGTGTCTAAACCATTGAGTACAAAAGATGTTCCTTCGAGATTCCAACGGATACTCTTTGAAATATCAGCATTTGCCTCTGGAAGTGTGCTATGGGAATAGCTGGCGCTGCGCCCCGGTCTCCACTGGCCTATTTCGTAAGTTGTACCACTTACGGCGAGGGTCGCAATCCATGTTTCGTTTGGATTGCTTAGGAGGGAGACGATTGGTTCTTCAAGGACAAGGACTGGTTCTCGTGTTGCCCAGAGTCTGACATCGTTAGCGAAAGTGACTTGTTCGGGATGGATGGTAAGTTGTTTTTCCCAAGAGCTATAGCCGTCTTTTTCGACGGTAATGGTGTGCCCGCCGGGCGAGAGTGTTTGAAAGGTGTAGGGGGTTGTTTTGCCGGTATCGACTCCATCCAGCGAGATGCGAGCGGCTTTGGGGAGGCCGTCTACAATCAAGACCCCATTTCGTTCTACGACCCGCTTTTTTAGGTTGTAGGTATACCCAGCGGTATAGAGGATGAGAATCGGAGCAACGGTTAAAAACACCAGGGCGTAGAGCCAAGGCAAAATACGACGTAAAAATGGGGGTTTATACATGGCCTCGACAGGGAATATCCACCACGGTACACTAGCAACGATTTTTCGTCATGGTTGTCTCGTAATTATCATCTTTTTGTTATGAAAATGCTCATAAAAGGAGGAAAGCGGTTGGAGGGTCGTATATCGGTCCTTGGTGCAAAAAATGCGATCGCACCTCTTGTTCCGGCAACCTTGCTCGTGAAGGGTGAGGTTCATTTTTCAAATGTTCCTCATTTAACAGACCTCGACAACCTTCTAGAAATCATGCGAGACATGGGAGCTCGTGTTGAATGGACGGGCGAACACGATCTTTGTTTGGATACACGTGAGGTTGATCCAACAAAGTTAGATCCTAAAAAGATGAAGCGGATGCGTTTTTCTATTTTGCTCTTAGCCCCCATGTTGGCTCGTTTTAAGCGCATTATGGTGCCTGAGCCAGGTGGATGTAACTTGGGCAATCGCCCCATAGAAGCCCACTTGCAGGCTCTCACGGCTCTTGGTGCCGTTATTGAACGCGATGATCAGGGTACCATGTATATGGATGCGCCCGCTCTTAAGGGCGGATACGTGATTTTGCCTGAGTTTAGTGTAACAGCAACGGAGAATTTACTTATGGCAGCTGTGGTTGCAGACGGTAAGACTTCTATCCGTATGGCGGCCGCTGAACCACATGTACAAGACCTCTGTCATTTTTTAGTAGCCTGTGGTGCAAATATTAAGGGGATCGGTACCCATGAATTAGAAGTTGTTGGGGTGAAACAGCTTCATGCGCCTAAGAAGTCTTGGCGGGTTGTGCCTGATATGTTGGAGGTTGGCACCTTTGCGGTGGCGGCTGCGCTTACGAAAGGTGAAGTGGAGATTCAGGGTATTGTTCCTGAACACCTCGATGCGATCCAAAATGCTCTTTTACGAGCAGGTGTGAAGTATCAATTAGATAAGCATTCCCTCTTTATTCAACGCACGTCACGCTTTGAAGCTGTTAAGCTTCAAACGATGATTTATCCAGGTTTTCCGACGGATCTC
>CAZIQG010000001.1:33468-36849 GCA_964541725.1 uncultured Gammaproteobacteria bacterium | reverse complement strand
AACGATCAAAGAATTCGTGAGCCAGGACACAATCCAGAAGACAAGGGCGCCCCAGAAGGCGGCGGCGAATCCGCTGACGCGAAAGCCAGAGACAAAGGAGGACGCGAGCCAGAACATCAGGGCGTTAACGACGAGCGTAAAAAGACCGAGGGTCAGGATATTTACGGGCAGTGTCAGGATTAATAAAACTGGACGGACAAGAGCATTCACTAACGCGATCACAACGGCAGCGATGAAGGCCGAAGGAAAGTTTTGGACTGATACACCCGGCACGAGATATGGAACTGCCATCACGGCCAGAGCGTTGAGAAATAAACGAAGAAGGAGAAGCATAAATAGATGAGGTTAAAAATCAAACTTGCTGTCCGTCATCCCGAACGAAGTCATACGGAGTGAGGGATCTCGCAACCAAGCAGGTAGCCTTCTATCGCTACCCGTTTCGGTCGAGATTCCTCCGTCGTCGTCGGACTCCTCTTTCGGAATGACGAAGGGGCTAAGCACGCACTTCTTTAATCACATTTTCTACCTCAATCAGGCGTTCGCGCAAGGCTTTGGCGAGTTCGCTGGCGCGGGTGAATTTTTGTAAACCTTGTTCGAGGTCTGGTTCACCACGCTCGAACCAGTGAGCGATTTCTTCCAGCTCTTTGAAGGAGCTGGCGAAATCTAGGTCGGATTTTTTCTTGGCCATATGGGGAAGAGAGACAAGTATCGAGTATCGGGTATCCAGTATCGAGTATAAAGCAGATCAGAGTAACCTTAGATTCTTAGGAGTTTCGCGCTCTACCTCTACGTTTACCTTGCCATCTGCGAAGCGGAGCGACAAGGGTTCGCCGGGATGGAGATCGCTGGCGCGGACTTTGACTTGACCCTCAACATTTGTGACGAGGGCGTAGCCTCGTTTGAGGATGAGTTCGGGGTCAGCAGAACGGATGATGCGTTCCATGGTTGTGACGCGGTCGGTGAGGATGGTGTGCCAACGCTTAGCTCCTTCAAGTGCGCGAGCTGTAGCCATGTCGAGACGTCCGTGAACCGCTTGGAGCCAGTGACGAGCACCGACAAAGGCTCGCTCAATGCGGATAAGATGATCTTGGATTAAATTCTGCAAACGATTTGTGAGCGTCTCTTCTAGGTTTGCGAGCTCGAGGAGAACATCGCGACGGTCTGGCACAAGACGGCGCGCGCAGTCGGTTGGGGTTGAACCGCGAACGTCGGCGACTTCTTCAGCAAGGGTGATATCGCGTTCATGACCGATGCCGACAAGCGTGGGAATTTTTGACGCGAAGATGGTACGCACGACCCGCTCGTCGTTGAAGGCCATGAGCTCTTCCAGCGATCCGCCGCCGCGTGTGACAATGAGTACATCGTAGGTATGTTCCTCTTTTTTGTTGGCGCGCTCAATCGCTTCTACCAAGCTATCTGGGGCATCTTTGCCTTGAACAAGGACGTGATACAAATCGATTTCGAGACCACTCCAGCGCTCTTGGAGGATGCGGATGAAGTCACCGTACGCCGCGCTTTCACGGGAAGCAATTAAGGCGATGCGTTTAGGAAAACGCGGGAGTTCGCGCTTGCGACCTGTCTCAAACAAGCCTTCTGATTGCAGTTTTTGACGGAGTAACTCGAGGGCTTTGCGCAATCCCCCTTCGCCGACGATTTCGACACGGTCGGCGCTGAAAGAAAATTTGCCGTATTTAGGGTAAATACGCGGATAGCCATAGAGGCGCACGCGCATCCCGTCTTGCAAGGGAAGGGTTAGATTGCGCAAGACCATGAAGACCGAAACGAGAGCTTCGTCATCTTTAATATCAAAATTCACCCATTGCCCTTGAGAAATACGAAAGCCAGACACCTCGCCTTCCAGCGCAATTTGGGTTGGGTCCCAGATCGCTTTGAAGGTGTCGTTTACGTAGGCGAGAAATTGGGCAACAGAAAAAATAGTCATACGGCACTATCCCCTTGATCCAATCAATCAAACAGGAGATCCAGGTGATTTAGCTAGGCTACTCGCCTGAAGAAAGAACCGCAATATTAGCGATAGCGTCCTAGATCGATACCGAGGTCTTTCGGACCGAAGGCGTGTGGAAGAAGCTCTTTTAACGAGGTGCGGATGATCGTATCCTTTTTGGTGTTTGAAGCGAGAATCTCTATATCCCCAGAGCCGAGTTGAGCGAATTCGTGCAGCAATTGTCGGCATATACCGCAGGGCATGACGGGCTCTGCGCTTATTCCCTCACGCGGCTTGCCAATCACAGCGAGCGTAGAAAATTGCCGGATGCCGCGATTATTTGCCGCGGCAAGCGCAGCCATTTCTGCATGGATCGTGTCGCTATATGCGGCATTCTCCATGTTTGTGCCAAGATGGATAGATCCATCGAGGGCAAGCAAGGCGGCACCGACGCAGAACCGTGAGTAGGGACTGTAGGCGAAGGCCATGACCTCTTCTGCTTGTGCGAGGAGCGCTTGTTCGGATGGAGTGAGGTGCGTCCAAGAAGTCTTTTCCATAGATTATTTTGTGAGGCGTATCACACCTGTTAATATCTGCTCTTTTAAAAATGCATCTGAAATTGTTGCAAGTTCTTTTAAGCGTTTTTCACGATCCCACCCCTCCACGACCGAAGGCTGACTTAGATTGATCTGGAGTGGAATCGGTTCGAGAAGAAGTTGATCTTCTTCTACGGTTATTTTCATCGCCAATCCTTCTTTAGTCTCACGCGAAAAATCTTGGTCAAAGATAAAATTCCCCAAGGAGTAGACAATCGGTTTGTTTTTATACACTTCTATCCCTTGTACCCAGTGAGGATGGCCGCCGATGACCATGTCGGCTCCGTGCTCAATAAGCCAACGTGCTTCTTCGATGATGCTATCCGGGGGACGGTTTTTGTATTCTGATCCCCAATGCATGTACACGATCACATGATCCGTAGCATCCTGCGCATGTACAAGCGTGCTAGACGCTGCGTTAAGATCGAGAGGATTGTCGGTGGTGTTGAAACCCACGAACGCAAAACGTTGGCCACGAATGGTCGTAGTAGCAAGCGCGATCTCATCATCATGCACCTGATCGCCGAAGACGAGAAAGCCCGCTGACTGGAGACGCGCCCGAGAATCTTCTGCCCCAATACGTCCTTGGTCGAGGGCGTGATTATTCGCTTGAGACACAGCGTCAATCCCCTGCTCCTTTAAGACAGAGATGACCGCTGGATTAAATTGGAAATCAATGGTTTTTTCTGGGGGACGACGCTTATCGGTTACCGGTCCTTCTAGGTTTGCAATGGCATAATCTACTTGCTCGAACCAACCGGCGGGGAGTTTTTGGAATGGATAGGCTAGATCCTTTGCTTTCTGACTACGTTCTGCTACTTGGCGATCAAGCATGATATC
>CAZIQG010000001.1:0-33368 GCA_964541725.1 uncultured Gammaproteobacteria bacterium | reverse complement strand
GGGATCAGGAGAAGGTAGAGCCCACCCCAAAAGAGATTGGTGAGGAGCGCGTCGACCACGAACCAGGCATCATGCTTTACTCCAAAGAAGCCGTGGCCTTCGAGAGGCATCAGCACGAGAGCAGAGCCGAGGAGCATGAGGGTCGCAAAGCCGAACATGGGCAAGATATGAAAACCGGAAATCCAGCCTCGTTCAACACCGTGGGCAAAGATGACACCACTCGCAATGCTCGTGCAGAGATGGAGAAAAATTCCAAGAAAATGCGCTTCGCGCTGCGAGATCCTGCGTCCGACAATGTGCGGATTATCTAGATCGCGGATAAAATTCCCTGCCCCAAAACGTGGCGCTACATGCGCGATGAGTGTTAGGAGCGCGCCAGCGATCCCGCCAGCGTACGCACCCGCAAAAAGAAGAGAAGACATACAAAAGCATCCGTTGATTCCTACGCGGCAGGCTCCATGATGATGATGGAAGGTGTCCCGCGTGGGACATCTCCCCCGTTCCAATCACGAATGGCTTTAAAGAGAATTTCACGGTCGTAGATGTAGTCCGCGCCTTTGCGCGTGCCAGGATCATTGGCAATCCAGCGGCCATCGGGCAGATACCCTTTGATCACAAGCATGTGGTAGGGTGGTCCACCATTGCGAAAGTTTGGGTTTTTTAGCGCTTTGCCGTCTGCTGCTGCAATCACAGGAATGCCTTTGGCGAGATATTCACGGATTTGGGTGATGGTTGGATTTTGGATGACCCGCGCTTTACGCTTGGAGAAATATTTCGGGATCAACGTTGCTGCTTCGGCAGCGGTTATATCTACGGATAATCCTTGCGCTTCTTCGAAGGCGACAAGATCGAGAATAGCGCGATCGCCCGTATCAGGCGTGAAGGCTTTTGTATTGTCAACAAAGTAGGCATTTACCATGATTAAGGAGGCCTCTTCGCAGGCTTCTTGATAGGGCATGTCCCAATTTTGTTTTGGGGCTTGCGAGAGGAATGGGACAGCGAGGTTGACCTGCGTAGGGAGGGAGGGGGCGGGAGGCGGGAGGGCGGGAGAATCTTTAGGAGGAGGAACGGGAGAGGGGGTTGAGGTTGGAACGCAGAACCCTTTTTGGCACAAAGATCCCGTGGATGAAGCGGTGGCTACCTCTGCTACGAAGGATGTCGGAGGGGGAAGTGACGGCCGGCGCCATTCTTCGAAAGAATCCCGCAAAAATCCTCGAGAGGACCAGGCAGCTCCTATAACCACAAGAGTAATTCCCGCGATCCACCAAGGCGTGCGTTTCATATACAAGATAGCGTAGCGGGAATTGGAAGAAACGAAAAGAGCGCCCTGGATTGGCGCTCTTTATATCTGATTCGTCTATTCAATCGTGACACTTACCATCTTTACCTCCTCATTTGGACGGTCGCTGCCGTTACGGGCAACGTCAGCAATTTTGTGAGCGACATCCAACCCTTCGACGACCTTGCCGAAGACTGAATAATCTCCTGGAAGTGGATAGTCACCTACCATGATGAAGAATTGGGAACCGTTGGTGTTGCGTCCGGCGTTGGCCATGGCGACCCAGCCGTCTTCATAGACGGGCGCCGTCAATGTTTGGCCTTGGATCGTGATTTTCTTGGTCGGCATGTTTTTGACCTCATCGTTTTGGAACTGATAGCCTGGGCCGCCCATCCCCGTACCGGTTGGATCTCCGCCTTGGATCATGAAACCTGGGATGACGCGATGGAAAATCGTACCGTTGTAAAACCCTTGCTTCACGAGATACACGAAGTTTGAGGCCGCATTTGGACCCATCTCGACACTCGTTTGGATAACCATGTCTCCTTTATTGGTCTTAATGCGGATTTTTTTGTTGGCTTCGGCGGCAGGGAGAACTCCAGGAAAAGCGAGATTGGAAGGTTGTTGCATAGCGGAATCAGGTTTAGGAGGAGTAGATGGTTCTGGAGATGCCGGTGGCGTTACGGGCGGAGTTGAGGGTGCAGAATAGGCATCGTTCGTTGGGGTGTCTTGATACGGCATGACTTGAGTTTGATTGGAGGCGCAGCCCGCACCCAAGAGCACAAGGGTCGCGAGAACCGTCATTGAAGGAAGAAAAGATCGCATAGTTTTTTGATGGTATCACTTCTCCCACGGGAGCTCAACGGGTTGATAATTCGCTTGTAGCGCCTGGGTGAGATACGGTTCTTTGAGATAGGCCTCCGGGATGTGCTGCAGGTCAAAGCGAGCGATGTCTACGGCCTGACTAAGGTCATCTCCACGTTCGTTGCGAATGCGTAATTGATGCGGACGCGATTCCAGTGGAAGCCAAGATACAGAAACTTGCACGGCTTGACCAAGTTCACGACCGACACATTCTCGGGCAACGGCGCGGGCGAGCCAATTCCCGACGTTTAACGGATGGGCTGCGTGGAGACCGATGCCGGAAGGACTGCTCGGCAGTAGAGAACTTGCTCCATGCACCGACGTATTTCTCCCAGAAGAACCGACGCGATACGCGGGTCCGGTACGCGTTTCTTCTCCGGCGGGATTGATACGAATTGGTCCCGGAATTCCAGCTCCACTAAAAAATTGCTGGATGGTGCTGCGAACTTCGGCGAGAGGCTTCGCTTCTGCATGACCAACACGCACGATCGTGACGTATTTTTCTTGCACACGTTCGACCGTAATTTCATAATCGGCGTCCATCCAAAACCAGTCTTCGTCTTCTAGACGTTTTTTTTCAAGGAGTTGGGCGACTTTGCGCGCTAACCCCATCTGTTTTGGTAGGCGCGTGACCGTTTCATTCGTGGCGTACCCGATTACGACGGCTCCTTCACGAGCGCCGTGTTCACACGCCCAGTTAGGGGTCATAGGCTCAAGAGCAATGAATGGTTCCATATCCGTTTGGACGCCATTCGCTCCCAGGATACGCCGTACGACCGCCGACACATCAAAATCGGCCGTGGAAGAGACTTCCCCCGCCACAAACATCGCTCCATGGCCTCCCATAACGCGAATATGCAAGCGCGCCGCTGGATCGCGACGGCTATACTCTTCTACAATCCCAGCCGCGACTAAATCACAGACTTGGTCTGGATGGCCGGGGCCCCGTACACGTGCCATAGGCATATGTCGCAACCTTAATGCGTGGTCAAGGGTTGGGCAAGAGACCTAGATTCAAGACCTCGGCTTTATTTTTTCTTTACAGAATCAAACTCGGCCGCGTCAGGATCGTATTCAACTGGTTGTGCAGCCATGTTTTTTTGTGAATTTGTCCTTGCTGTTGGCGAAGGACCTACCCAAATACCAAACCAGATGATGAAAAAAATGCCAAATATAATCGTGAGAACGGTTACGTGCAGCCACATCTCTTGAAACGTGCCAAGACGTGCCTGCGATGGGTCATTGGATTGATAGTAGAGCGTAACTTTATCCCCTACTTGGCCTGGAGGTGGGTTGGAGCGAACCTTGGCGAGTAATTCTCGTGTCTGGCCTTTTTCATCCGTAAATTGAATGAGGGGAGCACTTGTTGATGGTCCGCGTTTCTCCGAAACCGTTTCGTAACCGATGATCGTTCCTTTTACGCGGATAGACGAGCGGATAAAACTCACGTTGCGGTATATAAACCCGGCCACAATCAAAAATAAGATGACGGTCGGGATGAAGACGGGCCAGAGAAATTCGCCTTTGGGATGGAACATGGGGATAGCTTACCTCTTTTCCCTCATCTTCTCCACATCCTCCAATTTTACAGAGAGAAGCTGCGATGTACCCTCCTCTCCCATAGTCACACCATAAAGAAGATTCGCTTGAGTCATCGTGGCGCGATTATGCGTCACGACGATACATTGCGTCTTGTCAGAGATGGTGCCGAGAATTTCGGCAAATTTGCGTGAGTTAGACTCATCCAGCGCTGCATCAACCTCATCGAGAACGACGAAAGGCGAAGGGTTGGTGGCCATAATGGCGCAAATGAGCGCAATGGAAGTCAGGGCGCGTTCGCCGCCAGAGAGAAGGGCGATCGATTTGAAGCGTTTCCCTGGAGGAGTTGCCTGGATATCGATACCAATGACCGTAGTATCGGGTATCGAGTATCGGGTATCGAGTATATCTGAATCCTCTTCCTCTTCATCTTTGGCGTTTGCGCTTTGATCTTTGACGTCTTCTTCCGGTTTCAGTTCGATAATCGAAGCTTCTCCCCCACCGAAGAGTTTTTTGAAATAGAGGCCGAACTCTTGATTTAAGCGCGTAAACGCGACTTCCCCCCGTTCGCGAATGGTAAGATCGAGCTCGCGTACGACTTCATCAAGTGAGGAAAGCGTTTCGCACAGGTCTTCGACTTGTTTACTTAAAAAGCCAAAGCGGTCTTTTGTGTCTTGGTATTCTTTGATGGTTTCTGGGTCGATTCCTCCAATCCATTCGAGTTGCGAGCGGAGACGCTGGAGACGAGCGGGAGCATCGGGGGGGAGAGTATCGGGTATCGAGTATCCAGTATCGAGTATCGGGTCAGTAGACAAGCGACTTTCTAAATGGGGGGCGAAACGACGGAGTTCGGCGATGAATGATTCTTTTCTTGTCTCGAGGCGGGCGAGTTCGACGGAGGCTTCATTCACGATGCGTTCGGCGGCTTGAGCTTCATGACGTTTACGATTTAAGTCGTGCTGCACGGCAAAAATATGCTTGCGTGAATCTTGTTCTTCACGATTCCAAGCTTCGAGACGCGCTTCCGCTTCTTTCATCCGATCCGTGACTTGCTCCATTGCGACACGAATTTCTTTTGCTTCACGTTCTACCTCCGGATCGATCGTCGCAATCGTTTCTGGTTCCGGCGCGGGGCGTTGAAGTTTGTTTAATAACTCTAAGCTGGCCTGCTTAAGGCGGGCAGCGGCAACACGAATCGCTTCGGGATTGAGATCTTTTTGTGACAAGGCGCGTTCTAACGATTCGTGTTCGGCGTAGAGTGATTGGACGGTCTCGATGATCTTCGAAAGAGGCAATGGAGACCAGGGTTTTTCGGCACGTACGGCTGCCACCGCGCGCTTGGTTTCTAATTTTAATTCACGCTCACGCAAGGCCGAGCGCTCACCGGCCAGCTTGTCGAGCGCGCGACGGATGTCTTGGAAGCCCTCGTTGACGGGCGTTGCTTGCTCGAGGCCACGCATTTGGTCTTCAAGCGTCTTAGCTGCCATTTCACGTGTTGCAAGCTCCGCACGCGCGAGTTCGAGTTGACCACGAACGCGGGTAAGGCCAGCATTTACTTCTTGCCAGCCATGTCCGTAATACGCACGTTCCAAATCGCGTAATTCGATTTCGAGCTTTTCTCGCTCCTCTAAGCGCTTTGCCTGGCGCTCAAGCATCGTGAGGCGGGGGCTGATTTCGCGCAGGAGTGCTTCGGTTTGTGTGAGATTGTCGCGAGCGGCGGTGATTTTTTGTATGGCGGACTGTTTCTTTAATTGAAAAGGTCGCAAACCAAAGGCTTCATCAAAGAATTCTTTGCGTTCTGTTGGACTTGCGACCAAGACATGGTCGATCATACCTTGCCCAATCACACTGTATGATCGTTGGCCGACACCACATTGCGCCAATAACAAGGTAACGTCTTGTAAGCGTGCAGGTTGACGATTGACTTCGTATTCTGAGTTTCCATCGCGATAGAGACGGCGGGTGATGGCAACTTCCGCCATGTCGCCAAAGGGCGAATCGGAAACGTCTGTTTTGCTGTCATTTTCGATAATGAGGGTGACCTCGGCGAAGCCGCTGCGCGAACGCTTATCGGTGCCTGAGAAAATAATGTCCTCGGATTTTTTTCCGCGCAAGAGCTTCATGCTTTGCTCGCCCATCACCCAACGCAATGAGTCCGCAATGTTGGATTTTCCCGAGCCGTTAGGACCAACGACAGCCGTTACGCCACGGCGCCCCGCGCTATCCGGGAGAAATTCTAAGACGGTTTTTTGGGCAAAGGTCTTAAATCCTTGGATTTCGAGGCGGCGCAGGTACATATCGCCCCTTAGAGTAACGAGTTCTGGGTAATTAGGCCAGGGGGTAATCCCTCCCCTCCCTCTTGCCAAAACTGGCTTTATTAGGCAAGATAACACGTCTTCTATACACTCCCTTTATATGTCTATTTCCATGGAAGCGGGCTTTGAACGGCTTAAAGATGGCTTAGCCGAGATCTTTGCGCGTGATGTTGAATTTCCCCCAGGCATGCTCGTCACAGTCTTGGCGGCCAAAATGACCCAGGATCGACGCTTTGCCAAAATTACCTTGTCCGTCTTTCCGACGGGTGCTCAAAAACAAGTGCTTGAGATCATCGCGCAGTTCAAGCACGAAATTAACGACGGACTCGCCAAGCGCATGCGCATTCGTGTTATCCCAAAACTCCACTACGTCTTTGATGAAACGGAAGCCGAGGCGGCGGTGATTGATGCCGAGCTGAATCGGTTGATCGACAACGGGGAGATTTAATCTCTTCTATTCTCGATACCCGATACTGAATACTCGATACTTTGTTATGGATCCTAAACTCGTCACCTTTGGCAAAATTGCTGGACTCATCCAGGCGGCTGAGCGGGTTTTGCTTGTGGCGGATGGGAAACCGGATGGGGATTCGATCGGATCTTCGACGGCCATTTATACATGGTTGAAACGAGAAGGGAAACCGGTTGAAATTTTCTGCGCGAATCCTATTCCTAGCACTCTTCGCTATCTAGATGGAGCGCATGATCTGACGAGTGATCCTGGTATTTTTAAACAAGCGTTTGATTTGGTGATTACCTTTGATGCGAGCGATGTGCGCCATGCGGGGATCGAGAACCTTCTCCCTCAGCTCCCTGTTGCCTACCGGCTCGTTGTGATTGACCATCATGCGACGAATACCCGCTACGGACATCTGAATGCGATTTGGACGGATGCCTGTTCGACGGCGGAATTGGTGTACCAGTTTTTTGCGATGCTGGGCATTGAGATAGATTCAAAGATGGCGACCTCTCTTTTGACAGGAATTTTGACAGATACGTCGTGCTTCTCGAATGCGGGGACGACGGCACCAGGCATGGAAGCGGCGGGGCATTTATGCGCGCTAGGAGCTCGTCAGCCAGAAATCTTGCGGCAGTTGGTACAAAATAAATCCATGCCAACGCTCAAATTATGGGGGTTGGCCTTGTCGCGGCTACACTATAACGAAGAACTCAATTTAACCTCGACATACTTTCTTCAGGAAGATCTCAAGAGTGTCCCGGATGCGGACGAGGAAGCGATGGAAGGCCTCTCCAACTTTTTAAACGCGACCTGTGGAAATTCGGATGCGATGCTGGTATTACGCGAGATGCCTCAACGCATGATTAAGGGGTCACTACGAAGTGTAAAAAGAGATATTTCTAAATTAGCAAAACTCCTAGGAGGCGGTGGCCATAAAAAAGCTGCAGGTTTTACCGTGGCCGGAAGAATTCTAGTTGATACGGAGGGTAAACCTTCGATTGTGAACTAGCACTCTCATCATTTGACTGCTAAATTAGATCGTAGTACGCTTTTGTTTCAGTCGTTATCTGGCTTTAAGCTACTTTCCTACTTCACTACTCCTCTACTCTCCTACCTAATATGCCTAACCCCTACACCCTTTCTAATATCGAGTCCATGAAAAATTGGTTGATTCCTACGGTTATTGAAAAAACACACATGGGCGAACGCGCGTACGATATTTATTCGCGTCTTTTGAAGGATCGTATCATCATGCTTGGTTCGGAGATTAATGACGAGATCTCGAATGTGGTGGTGGCACAGCTTCTCTTTCTTGAGAGCCAGGATAAAACGCAGGACATCAAGCTCTATATCAACTCCCCAGGTGGATCGGTGACGGCGGGGCTCGCGATTTATGACGCGATGCAATATGTGAAGCCAGATGTTTCAACGATTTGTATTGGGATGGCGGCGTCTATGGGTGCCGTCTTGCTCGCAGGTGGTGCCAAGGGCAAACGTCTCTCCTTACCAAACTCGGAAGTCATGATCCATCAAGTGCTGGGTGGCATGCAGGGCCAGGCGACGGATATTAAAATCCATGCGGAGCGGATTCTTAAAACAAAGGATCAACTCAACAAGATTCTGGCGAAACATACGGGCCAGCCATTCAAAACCATCGAGAATGATACGGAGCGCGATAACTTTATGAGTGCGAATGAAGCGCTTAAGTACGGACTGATTGATAAAGTGATTAGCTAACTAAATACCGCCTCCAGGGCGGTATTTAGTTTTATGACTGATGTGCTCGCTTCTCGGTTCCTTGGATGACTCGTGTGGTGGTTTTTGAAAATGATACGAGCAGAGAGGCAAGTTCCCGTACAATGCTTTTCTCCTCTGGGGTAAGCGATCCCTTTTTACAGGCAGGTAAGAGTGGGCGAACATGCTGTGCAAAAAATAGTTGGATTTTATCCACTTCTGCGTCAAGCTTTTCCACCGAGGCTTTATTTTTTTCGTTTATAACATCCCTGTATGTTGCGGGATTGAATTTTTCTGCATATTTTCTGACAAGATACCCCCGCGTGGCAAATGAATCTTTTCCCGTACTTGCTAAATCTTCTACAAGCCAATCGAGCGCGTTTCGATTCGTGGCCACGTCATAGGTGAGCGGAAAACCCGCGTGCTCACTCACGTAATCATCTGATAGGCCCGAATAATCATTTATTTGTGGAACCTCTTCCTTTTGTTCGAATTTTTCCATATAAAAATTTATTTATACGCCTTTCTTATTTCTGTTCCTTGATAGAAATACGTAAGAATTTGGTCATAGCGCTTGCCTTCGTTGGCCATCGCAAGAGCACCCGAGGCGGACATGCCGACGCCGTGTCCCCATAAGGTCTTGCCTTGATCTTGTGGAACAGGCACACTCACGAGCCATGGATAGTTTGAGGCACCATACCAAACCTCTCCCCAGCCGCGTGTACGACCATCGGAACGAGAGAAGTACGGGGTTATGGCCAATTTACCTTGATAGGTGACGATCTGTCCACGGGTCGCATCAATCGCGGCTACGACATTTGGGTTGCGACGTTCGGCGCCATAGCCACGGTAGACTTGATCGTACTTTGCATCGACTGTATAGAACTCATCGGCATGCTTTGTCCCACGCTGTACGTGGTAGGTGGCGTAGGTACGCGCCGTGACAAGCAAGGTGCGCTGAAATTCTTGCGGACTGATGTTGGAGGTTTCGGCAATACCCTTTAGGTACCATTCAATCGGCAATTCGTTTATCACCCAGACACCATCTGTGGCGGGTGTATAGCGGAGCTCAAGCTGTGAACGGAAGGAATTGTCATTCCCGCCGGGCGTGCCGCTCACGGGGCGCGAGAAGTCGGCGATCTCCAAGGGAGCAATCCCATCTTCGGCGCGAAAGACGTATAAACCCGATGATTGACCTGTGCAAGATCCGCCTGAAAGCTTGTATACTTTGTTGATGCGATCAAATTGTGCAGTCGCGGATTCTCCTGGATTCAAGCGACAAATCGTTGTTCCATTTTGTGACACGATGACAGGAACTTGAATGGAACGCACTACCATTTGGTCATCGGTGGTGCGAAAGATCCCGACGCGAATGCGGGGCTCATTTGGGAGCGTAGAAACATCTCCCGTGAGTGGAACAGGATTAATGGCCGGGAAGGTGATGAGCGGTGCAGGGGTTGGCGTGTTTGGTTGAGGATTGGTGGAGGCGGGCGCAGGCGGAAGGACAGGCTCAGGCTCGATGTATCCATCTGTCGTGACGGTGATGGGAATTTCAATGTCTCCGCCGGTGACAGGTTGGCCGTCGGCGTGGAGGGTGAAGGTCGCTTTATAGGTTCCGCGTTTCGCGGGAGCTTTGACTTTAAAGGTAAGAAAGCCGATCTCTCCGGGTTTTACATCTCCTGCAATACGTACGGGCTCACTGGTGTTGTACCAAGATTCGTCGCGTAAGGAGGCCCAACGTTCATTGCTGGCAGGATTGAGGGACTTAAAGCGCATGGAACGCGAATTCCAGGTTGTTTGGCCGGTGTTTTTAAAACCTACTTGGATTTCTTGGCGGCCATTTCCCAAAAGCGTCATGGATTGCACGGAACGTAACAAGAGTAAGGCGGTACGTGGCGGGCCACTTGGAACAGAAGGTGTGGTAGGGGTAAGGGGATTTGCGTCTGGAGTTGGTAAGGGTGTTTCGACAAATTCTAAGGTGGCGCTCGGAATGACACGGATGGGCAGCGTAACAGAGCCGCCGGAGATGAAGGCCGTATTTTCGGCAGCGAGGGTGAATGTTTCTTTATATGTTCCGGCCGTAGCGGGAGCTTTGATTTGAAACGTCATGGTTCCAGTCTGCCCGGGGCGGACTTGCGGTTCTTTAAGGCGCGCCGCGGCATTTCCGTTCCAGGTCGTGGTTTTAAATAGACTACTTCGTTCTTTAGAACCATCCGTGGCGTACAGAGAGACGAAATTAAGACTGTCGCGCGTCCAGACCGTCGTTCCATTGTTAAGGAATTTCAAGGTTACATTGACTGTTTCTTCGGGATTAAGCTGCCATTCTGAACCAGATTTTTCCACGAGCTCCGCGGACCAACCGCTTGATGCGGTCAGAGATTTGAGGTCCGAGGTCTGAGATAGAGAAGGCGAGGATGACGAGATGACGGGGGTGCTGGTGGGAAGCGTGAGAGCGGTAGGAGAGGCGGAGGCGACGACGTTTATTTTAAAGGTGGCTTGGCCGTATTTCATCCAGGCGGCGTCTTCGGCGGTGAGGATAAAGGTTTCGGTGTAAGAACCAGGCGTAAGAGGGGCTTTGAGTAATACATTCATCCCTACGGTCTGACCTACCTCAACACGATCGACGGGGATACGAACGGGACGCGTTGGAGTCTCCCAGGTAGGCGCGATGAATTGGCTCGCGAGCTCTACTTTCCTCACAGGATCCCAACGATATAGGGAGACAAAATTTTTACTAGATTTTAACCAGGGGGTAGAGCCTGTGTTTTTAAACTCAAGACGAGCCTGGGCGATTTCGCCAGGAGCAAGCTTGCTGGGCGCAGAGACAGAGAGAAGAGCAGCTTGATACGCAGTATTCGGAATCGTAGCGGCGTTTAAAATAGAAACAGAACCGCCAAAGGTTAAAGAAAAGAAAAGGGCGACATATATTATGCGAATACACACCTGTGTCCAGGCGGTACGCTGCTTATGAATGATCGTTAAAAAGGAAGGAAGATCCATCTTATTTAAGTATACATGAAACGAGCCACGTTTGTTACGTGGCTCTACTTTTTCTTTGTTCTCTTTTTACATCGCGCCTATTTCATGGAGTCTTCCGACAACATGATTGAGAGCGATCGTAATTTCTGCGCTATCACTCTTACTAAATTCCCTTGTACGACGTTCAATAAAGTAACTCAGTGATCCCGCTTGCGCGTGCGTCATGGATAAAAATTCTCCCTGCGGTATGCGATGATCGTTAATAGCCCGTACCGTCATGCGTAAAGGAAGAGCGTAGTCTTGTTTGAATTTTTCTACTGCTAAAGCTGCGGCGTCTTTATCCAATTTCAAAATTTCATTTAAAGCTATCTCGGCCTTGTGACAAAATTCAAGAAGCTCCTTTTTTACTTCGTAACCCTGTTCGCTGGTCACGACCTCTTTTTCTGTCACGACCTCTTTTTCTTTAGAAGCAGAAGCTTCTGAGCGTATATTTCCATCTGGCATATGAAGACAGAATAGCACTTTTGCGCGAAAAAATCAATGGGAACCGGTTGTAAGACGGTCTGCTCTCACGTACACTTGGCACATGTCTCTCTTTCGTCGGTTGGCGTTTAATACGGCGGCGCAACTCGTGGGGAAAGTTGCCTCGACGGCGATTGGGGTTATTATCGTTGGACTTCTCACACGTTACTTAGGCCAAGATGGGTTTGGCGCGTATTCAACAGCCAATGCCTTTTTACAGATCTTTACCCTCTTCTTGGATCTTGGCATTAACGTGACGTTTGTTGCCTTGCTTGGAGAACATGCGGATGACCCTGTTTATGAGCGACGATGTGTATCGGCCCTCTTTACGTTTCGATTAGTTTCCGCAGGCTGTTTGACGATTCTTGCTCCCCTGCTGGGCTGGCTGTCTCCGTATCCGCTTGAAATCAAGCTCGCGATTATGGCGCTCACGGGCTCACTGCTCTTTCCGGGACTCACGCAATTAATCACCGGTGTGCAGCAGCGACATTTGCAGACGCAAATCGGAGCGGTCGGCGAAGTATTAGGACGGATTATCCTCTTAGCAGGTATCTTTATTGCGCGCGCGTCGGGATGGGGGTTGATTCCGATCATGTGGTTCGTATCTTTAGGCAGCGCAGCGAACTTTTTCTTCAATATATGGCTGACGCGTCCACGCGGGTTATTTCGTTGGAATTGGGATCTCGCGTTTTGGAAAACGACCTTGATGCGCTCTTGGCCGATTGGAGTCTCGATTTTCTTTAATCTCCTTTACTATAAAGGTGACACCCTCGTACTCTCCTTCACGCGCTCGCAGGCAGAAGTCGGGATCTATAGCGCCGCGTACCGTGTCCTTGAGATTTTGATCACGATTCCCTTTATGCTGGCGGGCCTCATGCTCCCCCTCTTTTCTGAAGCGTGGGGCAAGGGAGACAAGGCGCGCCTGACGTTTTTAACCAAAGAAAGTGCGAGTGCGCTCATGTTCTTGATCGCGCCAATGGTGATGGGTACGCTCGTCCTCGCGGATCGGATTATGTTACTGGTTGCTGGACCAGACTTTGCGGCGTCAGCGGGAATTTTACGCGTATTGATTGTGGCGACAGGTATCATCTTTATGAACGTCATCTATGCTCATGTGGTGGTGGCGATCCAAGCACAACGACAGATGCTCCCTATCTATATCGCGACAGCGCTGGGAATTGGCGCAGGATACCTCTTCCTTATTCCCCGCTACGGCATGTGGGCAGCGGCTTGGCTAACCGTCGCTTCTGAAGTATTCGTGACGGCAGGCTCTTATATCGTGGCTGCCCGCTCCATTCCGATGGGACTCCATCTCCGTTCCGTGGTGGTTGCTTGGGTGAGTGCGGGGATCATGGCGGTCGTACTCATGGCATTACCCTCGGTTCCTCTTTTAGTACTGATCCTCCTAGGGGCAGCTGTGTACGGAGCTCTGCTCGTGGCTCTTAAGGCTGTCCCCAAGGAACTCATCCTCCAATTAATGAAAAAAACACCCACGATCTAGCGTGGGTGTTTTTTTCTTGTTAGGCGGTGGCGCGAAGGGTGATGTTTTTGACTTCTTTCATGCGCTTCTTGCTATCGCGCACGAAGGAAATGTTGTTACGGCGAACCTTCACCATTTTTACCAATTCAATCTTTGAGATGATTGGCGAAGCTAATGGATAGATACGTTCCACACCAATGCCATCCGTCACTTTGCGGATGGTCATGGTTTTGCTGACGCCATTGCCGCCAACCTTCATAACCAAGCCTTCAAAGACCTGGATACGTTCGCGTTCCTCGCCTTTGGCGTTGAGATCTTTGATTTTCTGGTGAATACGGACGGTCATGCCCGTTTCTACCTGCCCAGGCTGGATAGCGGCTGGGAGCTTTAATGCGTCGGCCATAGAAATGATGGGCTAAGGATAGCGATGTTTAGGGGAAACGTCAAGGGCAGGGATCGGCGTCAGGCGTCAGGGATTAGGCGTCAGAAAGGCCAAAGGCGAACACTTACCTACCAAAGAGGGAAAGCTCGCTAAGATTAGGGAAAAAGATAAGACGGACCTTTGAGGAGTCCGTCCGGGAAGAGAAGAAAGGGCTGTTTTGACATCTGTGGAGCCGACGGGGATCGAACCCGCATCGCCGGGTCATTAGCCCAGAACTCTCCCATTACAACTACGGCCCCTTTGCTTCGCACATTAAGGATCTGGGTGGATCGGACGGGATTCGAACCCGTATTTCAGGCGTTGCACACCTGGGTTCTCCCTTTGGCACTACCGACCCGAAGCGTCAATTCAACTTGTTTTCTTGGATTTTGTCAAGTATAGGGTTGACATACCTCCATTTTTTCGCTAAGAACAAGGGCTGACTTTCTGTCAGCAACTCACAACCCACCATCATCAGGAGAGACCCGTGGGGACAAGAGAACAAACAAGAGGAGACGCTCGACGCCGGTGGGCGATCGCGATCTATCGCGAGCTTCACAGGCTGGGCACTGAAGATGCACGAGGAAGGCTCGTGCTGAAGGCAGAGAACCCGGTAAAACTGATCTTCGAGATCGCAGATCGTCTTCGACGCGATAACGATGTGTGCCGCTCCTGGGAGCGCGTCAACGGAGATGAAGCGCGCACCATCTTCTATCGAACGATGAAGTCCTGGGTTGTCAAAGGTGACGAGGGCGGCTACATCCTCGTGCAGGATCCCAGCGAATTCGAGTCGACGAAGAAGCCGTTCACTCCCAAAGCAAAGGCGTCATCTCCCAAGAAGAAAAGGACGCGAAGCAAGCAGAAAGGAACGGTTCAGGCTCCGCTTCCCGAACGCCCGTGTGCCCGACCGAGAGCATACGAGAGGCCCATGGTCGGATCCGCTAGTGAGCCTCCTGCGCGTGGACGGGTGGAGCATGGATGGCTGGGAGCGTACATGACTCCGGCCGAACAGCGGGTGTGGGCCTACTTCGTGGGACAGACGCCTGACGACCAGCCCATCGACGGATGGGATCCATCCCTCTCGCCCGCGCTCAGGCTTGAGGCGCTGCGCCTCGGGCTTGATGCGGATGAGAAGGAGCTTCTGCAGACCATCGGACGCTTCTGTAGCGCCAAGCTCCTGAAGCGGGACGCATCTAACGGTCTTGGCTGGCGGATCGTCCACAACCCGCGCAACCTCCGCATCAAAGTGATCAAGCGGCGCTGGATGGTGAGTGCGGCAAGCACGCTCCTCGAGGAGAGTCGACTCGTTCGCAAGAGCGCAGAGGAACTGCGAGATCCGATCCACGGGCTCGTGAACCTCGAAGCGCTCTTCAAGCGCGTGGGTGCCAAGAAGGAGAAGGCGAAAGACCTCGTGCACAAGCGCTTCATCCTCTGTGACGTGCAGGAAGCAGAGATCGGCGAGTACGGCATCCTCATGCCGTGCGATGACGACGCCTGCCTCTACGTCCCCTGGTCGCTCGCAGGACGTGACTTCTTCCCCCACAAGGACAAGAATCGGACCGAGCTCATCGAAGAACGACACCCCCGATACGCGGGCTGCGTCAGAGGCCTCCAGAAGCACTTCCGTCAGGTCGCACTCGCCGCGTAGACACGATTCCGCTCCTTCTTCCCTACCTTCCCCCGCTCGGATGCCTACCTTCGTATCGCAGACCATCTGAGTGGGGTGTTTTTATTGCTAATATTAGCTGTTTTTAAGCTTTTTCTGATTGACAAATGGGGGTTTTTGCGCTATGCTTCCTTCTTGCCTGTAAAGGGCAATGGACTTTCAAACAACAGCCGGAGAGAGCATCATGAGCATCAAAAACAGCCTCCTAGGCATCATGTTCTTCTGTCTCACCCTTCTCCCCGCCTTTGGATGGGGGCAGTCTGTGAACAGGGTTGATGGTGGTAATATCGTTCACTGGAATACAGATGTGATCCACTTCATCGTTGATGTGGAATCGTTTCGTGGGTCGCCCGTATCTGATCCCGTGAGATGGGTAACGCAAGCGGCTCATGCCTGGGAAGTCGCGAGTCCAAATGCACCCCGCTTTCAGATCGAGGCAGGCGAGACGGGGCCGATCGGTTATCATGATGATAGTGATAATAACCAGCACGGCATCCGATTCTATCGGCACGGATTCCCTCGTGCCTGCATCGGTCGTCAGGTGCTGGCGCTCACTCTCCTTACTCGTGATTCTAAAACGGGTGAGGTCGTGGACGCAGACATTATATTCGACGGCGAGCGTAACCGCTTTACCATCCTCGGCGAATCGATGCTGGGGGTTCCAGGTGCTCTCTATGATTTTCCGAATGTGGTTACACATGAGTTTGGCCACGCACTTGGACTCGTAGAGGACCCTGGCCACGCAGACGCTACGATGTTCCCTTCTTCCCAACCAGGGGAAATCGCCAAGCGAGATCTTGGCCCGTCAGACATCGCCTCAATTACAGAGACATACGCCAGTGGACCAGCCCCTTCTCCGCGTGAGCCGGGTGCGTCACTTACATGTACTGTCGTGCTATCGGTCTGCCTTTTCATCTGTATAACGGCACTTATCTTCGTTATCTACGCATTCTTCATTAGAAAAGATCGGTCTACCGCGACAACGGCCTCTTTCTACGCCGCCTCTGCGCTCCTCCTCGTCCTCGGCTACCCCCGCGTGCAGCCGCAAACGACGGAACACGGCCTGGTGGTCAGCAGTCGGTCGTTCTGGAACCGTGGAGTCATGCACACCGTCGCGACGGTACAGACCGCGCACGGACTTGAGTCCGTTAGGCGAATCGGTGGTCGGATCGGCAACTACGAGCAGCGGGTGCTCGATGCGCCATCTGGCCATCAACTTAAAAGGGGGACACGTGTCCCCCTTCACAACTAACCTCTTCCTTTCGCCCGTACGAGCCCCTCTTCCTAAACAGAAGACCTCGCACGGGGCTCGTTATTTTTATAAGAGCCTACAAATTCGGCGAATAGCTTCGTTGCAGGTTGCGGTGCTCGACACCGTATGTTTAATACGGTTTACTCCACTCCTCACCTGCGCCTCGCTCTTCATCCAAATTTGTAGGCTCTTGTCTATTACAATGCTTCTTTTAAGTATTTCCCGGTCCAACTGCCCTTCACTTTGGCGACTTCTTCGGGCACTCCTTGTGCCACGATTTCTCCGCCGTAGACACCGCCTTCAGGACCGACGTCAATGACCCAGTCGGCGGATTTGATGATGTCCATGTTGTGCTCAATTACGAGGACCGTGTTGCCTTTATCGACGAGCGCATTCAAGACGATCAAGAGACGTTTGATATCGTCGAAGTGCAGACCGGTGGTTGGCTCATCAAGGATGTAGAGGGTTTTGCCGGTGGCACGACGAGAAAGCTCTGTCGCTAATTTCACACGCTGTGCTTCACCGCCAGATAATGTCGTGGCAGGTTGGCCGAGTTTTACATAGCCGAGACCGACTTCGTGGAGGACCGAAAGCTTTTCGTAAATGAGGGGTTGATCGACAAAGAAGCGGCGGGATTCTTCGACGGTCATGTCGAGAATGTCGGCGATGTTTTTGCCGCGCCAGTGGATTTCTAAGGCTTCGGAATTGTAGCGACGACCGTGGCACTCACTGCATTCGACGTAGACATCAGGTAAGAACTGCATCGAGATTTGAACATAACCATCTCCGCCACAGGGTTCACAGCGTCCGCCACCTTTGACGTTGAAGGAGAATTTTCCCGCATCAAAGCCGCGCATCTTGGCTTCTGGAATTTCGGTGAAGAGATCGCGGATAATGGTGAAGAGACCCGTGTAGGTGGCTGGGTTGGAGCGTGGCGTACGGCCGATTGGAGATTGGTCGACAGATACGATCTTGTCGAGGCAGTCGATGCCGTCGATGGTTTTGTGGGCGGCAACTGGATCTTTGGCTCCGTAGAAATGCGAGGAGAGGGCGCGACCTAAAATATCTAAGACGAGGGTGGATTTTCCAGAACCAGATACCCCCGTGACACATACGAAGCGACCAAGCGGAATGCTGACGTCGACGTTTTTGAGATTGAAGGCGGTGGCACCCTTGATCATGAGCGCTTTCCCATTGCCACGGCGACGGACTTTGGGACGAGCAATTGATTGGCGGCCACTCAGATAGGCGCCCGTCGTGGACTCTTTGGAACGTTTGATGTCGGCGAGCGTGCCTTCGGCAATAATTTCTCCGCCGTACTCCCCTGCCCCCGGACCGACGTCAACGACATAGTCGGCGGCTTGAATGATGGCTTCGTCGTGTTCGACAACGATGACGGTATTACCTAAATCACGCAGACGTTTAATGGTCGCGATGAGTTTATCATTGTCGCGGGAGTGGAGTCCGATGGAAGGCTCATCCAAAATATAAATGACGCCGGATAATTCTGAACCGAGTTGAGCCGCTAAACGAACACGTTGCGCTTCTCCACCGGAGAGGGACATCGCGGAACGATCGAGAGTGAGATAGTTCAATCCCACGTCGATGAGGTTTTGCAAGCGACGAGAAATTTCGGTGGAGATTTGATCAACCACGAGACGCTCACGTTCGGTGAAGCCCTGAGAATCGACCTCCTTGGTTGCCTTGATGCGCGCGATTTTCGAAGGGCGGACTTTGACGGGGCCGCGACCCAAACCTTTGAAGAAGGAGATCGTATCGTCTAATGGAACAGAGACGATATCCGCAATCGACTTATCGGCGACCGTTACGCCAAGCGCTTCCGGACGAAGACGTTTGCCCTCACAATTTGGACAGGTGAGAACGCGCATGTAAGCCTCTATCTCTTTTTGCACGTATTCAGAATCTGTATCTTTGTATTTTTCTTCCAACATGGCGACCAGGCCACCAAAGCGCATGGTCTTCCCTTCAATATCGTAGGCGGTGTCACCGGTTCCATCCATGAGGACACGTAAGGCTTTGGCGGAGAAGCTGGCGACCGGTTCGTGCACGGAAAATCCATGTTTTTCTCCGACGCGTTCTAATAATTTTAATTGGCCGTTTTGATTGCCTGCGATGCGCGTGAGCGGTTTGATGGCTCCTTGCGCAATCGTGAGACGCTTGTTTGGAATCACTAAATCCGGCTCTAAGACGAGTTTGGTGCCAAGACCGGTACAGGCAGGACAGGCGCCGTGAGGGGAATTGAAGGAGAAGAGACGCGGTTCAAGACTTGGGAGGGAAATATTACAGTGAGCACAAAAGAGGGACTGCGAAAACAACATGTCTTCTCCTGTTTCTTCGACAAGCGCCATGAGAAGACCGTTGCCGAGCTCAAGGGCTTGTTTAACGGTTTCGAGCAAGGGCTCAATCACCATGCTCGTGTTTTGATCGAGCTTGGTGATGATGACCTCAATCGTGTGCTCTTTTGTTTTGTCGATGCGCGTACGAAGCAATTCATCGATGTCTACGAGCGTGCCGTCAAAACGAACTTCGCGATAGCCTGCATTGCGCGCGGCTTGCAAGACAACTTTGTGCTCGCCTTTTTGTTCACGCACCATGGGGGCGAGTAAAATGATCGCCGATGAGTGGGTAAGGCTTAAAACCTTTTCTGCGATCGCTCGTGGTGGCTGTTCCATGACGGGTGAATGACATTTCACACAGTGGGCACGACCGGCACGGGAGAAGAGGATACGTAAAAAATCGTAAATCTCCGTTACGGTTCCAACCGTAGAACGGGGGTTATTGGAAGCTGATTTTTGATCGATGGCGATCGTCGGTGAGAGACCGGTGATCTCATCAACATCCGGCTTATCTTGCAATTCCAAAAATTGCCGCGCATACGAGGAGAGACTCTCCATGTAACGGCGTTGACCTTCGGCATGAATGGTATCAAACGCCAATGAAGACTTTCCTGAGCCAGAAAGACCTGTTACCACGATGAATTTTCCCTTTGGAAGATCAATCGAGATGTTTTTTAGATTATGAACCCGAGCTCCTTTGATGGAAATCATGGAGCGGTCTCCGAAGCCGTGACTTGGAGAAGCAGAACGTTTAGGCATGTTGGCGGCGAGACTATCATGTTTCGCCACAATGAGCAAGAGGACAACCTATTAGCGCGCGGGGGCAGGGGCAGCGGGAGTAGGCGCAGGAGCGGGAGCTACCGCAGGTGTGGTAGTAGCGGCAGCTTGGCGTAAGGCATCTATATCTTCACAGTGCCAAGAGCCATTGGTTCTATATACCGTCGCCCCACCTGAGTCGCGACTAGAGACTAATTCTCTACGAAATATACACGTTAGCCCTTGGACACATGGAAATGCATCCGTGGCTCCATTATTGGTTGGTCGACTAAGCAACCCTCCTGTGGCGACACGACAGCCGTTGCCCGCACACCGACACGAATCACCCACTCTTCCACGTGTACAGACTCCTTGATTGTGTTGAAAGTAAAGACAGGCTGCCGGATTCGATGGGGTACCATCGCAATCGCTATCAATGACGCAGGGTCTTAAATTACCCGCATGCGGATTTGCACAGATCGATTCGCCGGTACTGGGAGCTTCTGGGGTTGAGGCGAGGTACATGCATGACTGACCAAAACGTGGGCAAACTCCCTGAATTGTCTGAGTGGGTGCAATGAGACATCGTCCTCCTTGCGGACACGCCGCCATACGCCCCCTGCATTCTTCTCCCGTACAGGTTGCGCACTGCACCAGCGAGCCTCCGAGCGGCACGGCGGCGTTCTGTGGGAGATTAAAAACTGTCCGTGTCACCGCTACCTGGGTTGCAACCGGAACCGCCTTAGGAGTTATGGGTTGGATATTTGGTAATTTAAGCGAGAGTGTGTTCGGGTTGACGGTTGATAAAATGAAGTACGAACCTAAAACGAGGAGAAGACCGATGACCGCATCTTGAATAATGGTTTTACCAGCTGCGACATCATCCATTGCAGATCCGAGCAGATACCGGAAGCCCCCGTAGACAATCATAATGACTGCGGCGGTGCCTGCGAGACCAATCACATAGCGATACACCAGGGCGATATAGCCCCCAAGATCACTTACGACTGTCACGCCATCAATTGGTTGTGCGAGCGTGAGCGGAACGGCATCACGGCTAGCCGAGGCTGGAGCGTCTACTTGGTTGACAGGTGGGGTGGGAACGGTCGGCGTTGTCGCTCCCGTAGGCGCAACACAGCTTGGCTGGCGGGCTGGATCAGGACGCATGCCTGCGGTCACGGGGGCGGTTGGGCTGGCACAGCGAGCCGCGCAACTCTGCACACAAGCGGGTGAGGCTACGGTGATCGTTGGACAATGGTCGTTTGTTTGTACGGTCACAGGACTGCCTTGAGCGCCTGCGGCAGGGACACAGGTACACGAACAAACGGGCGAACTTGGATCGGTTCCATCAGGGGTAAAAACGGCGGGCCCCCGACACGTATATCCCGCGGGACGTAGACTATTACATGCAGATACGACGGCTGGTGTTGTGCCTTGGGCGGGTGCGCCCGTGCATAACTTCTGACAATCCGCGTCAGTCGCCATGCTCGTACTATTGACCACCTGCGTCCGAGAACCGGATACACACGTAATCGCGCAACCACGAGCCCATGCCAACGATGGGAGTACACTGCCCGATACGCTGAATATCAGGAGAAACAAGGCAGCGAAGCGCTTAAAAGACGGCATAATTATAAAGAAGATGAAGCGGCTAAAAACTTTTTGATCAAAAATTCCAACGTCTTCGTATCGAGCGCCCCTTGAATGCGAATGCCGTTAAAGAAAAAGGTGGGTGTGCCTTCGACGCCTGCGCGCAAGCCATCCGCGATCTCTCCCTGGATACGGTCTTGGTAGCGTTTTTCTTTGTAACATTGGTCGAAGGAAGAAATGTTCGCGCCTACTTCTTGCGCATAGCGACGAAGATCTTCGTCTTCTTGTTTATCTTGAGTAGTAAATAATTTATCGTGATAAGGCCAGTATAACCCTTGTTCATGTGCACAACGAGCGGCGAGAGCGGTGGCGGTGGCCCGGGGATGAAGGGAGTCGACAGGGAAATCGCGTGCAATAAAATACACTTGGTCTTGGTAGCGTTGGATAAGTTCACGCACCGCAGGGAAGGAATCGCGGCAATAGGGGCAGCCAAAATCTACGAATTCTACGATAACAAGTTTGGCGGCTGGATTTCCAATGGCGGGGGCGGAGGTTGGTTGCAGGCGAAGGAGATCTTCTTCCGTTACCTGCTGGTTCGCGATGGCGGAACTGAGGGAAGCCTCTAACCGCTGGTCTAGTAAGGGATTGGAGTCGCCGGAGCGAATCGCTCGATAGTACTGGACAAGATAATAGCCAAACCAAGTAACCAAAAGGGCAAAGAGGGCGACCACTCCCCATTTCATAAGACCCCACCCGCTCACACGAAAGGACATAATCGCCCTGAGTATAGCATCCGCCCACGCTCACGTGAACATTGACCTATCCGTCTCTTCAGGGTAACGTTTCTGTGTTATGCGACAAACCATTTTGGCGGTAGCCATGATCCTGATCTCCGTCTTGTTGTCGGCGGCGATTTTACTCCAGCAACGTAGCTCTGGCTTAGGGGTGGCTTTTGGTGGCGATGGCAATGTCTTTCGCACAAAACGCGGCTTAGAAAAAGGCTTATTTTACGCAACGATCGCGCTCGTGTGCTTATTCATTGGCACGGCCATCTTGAATTTGGTATTGGCGTAAAGATTCCCGGGTTCAAGCGGTCAGGTACGTCCTTTTGACTTTATTTCCCATGTCCAACTGGCTTTCTACCCTCCGCACGTGGTGGCAGCGCCTGTTTTTTTGGCAGCAAACGAAGACCGGTTCCAAAGAGTTTCAACCCCACGCGCATCATGACCATGCGCTTGTTTTGGCGGTAAAAGAGTCTGACACGACGAATTGGCGCAAGCTACGGCATCTACACCATGTCCTAAAAGGACGTGAAGCCACTCTCTTTTGGGTCAGCGTTGTGGTTATGATGGTTGCCTTGGGGGCAGGATCTGCCCTGCTTATCCGTCCGCATGTTATGCGTGTCCCGGCCCACGGAGGAACCATGACCGAAGCATTAATTGGTAGTCCGCGCCTCATTAACCCGCTCTACGCTCCGTTGAACGACGTCGATCGCGATTTGTGCGCTCTGATCTATTCTGGCTTATTTCGGGTAAATCCAAATCTAGAACCTGAGCCCGATCTCGTTCAAACCTATCGCTGGAGCGAAGACGGGAAGATGTTGGAAGTAGGTTTACGTAAAGATGCACGCTTTCATGATGGCGTTCCTGTCACGGCAGATGACGTGATTTTTACCTATCAACGGGTGCTTGATCCAAGCTGGCGCAGTCCGCTGACGAATGGATTTAAGGGCTTGCAACAAGTGATTCGCGTTGATGAATCGACGATCCAATTTCAATTGGGAGCACCGAATCCAAATTTGCTCATGGAGCTCACGCTTGGCATCTTGCCGACACATGTCTGGGAAGGAACGCAAGGAGCAACAGCAGCCCTTGCAGAAGCAAATCTTAAACCAATTGGGTCAGGGCCGTATCGCTTAGAATCTTTGAAACGCGATGCCAAAGGCAATGTCTTAAGCTTTACCCTCACGCGCTTTCCTCAGTACTACGGCTACGCGCCCTATATCGATACCTGGCAGTTCCGTTTTTATGGAGACCGTCCTCAGGCGCATGAAGCGTTGCAAACGAACCAAGTAGACGCGGTGGCGTTTGTGCCTTGGAAGGATTTGGCGGACATCAAGCACGGCAATATTCAAAGTTCGACGGTAGAACTTCCTCAGGAAACGATTGCGTTTTTTAACGTAAAAGATTCGTTATTAAAGGATGTGCGTATTCGTCAGGCATTAGACATGGCGATTGATCGACGCGAACTGCAAGACTTGATTGGCTCGAATGCAAAGGTCGCAAGCTCACCATTTCCTTTTTTGGACGCAACCTCTACACAAGCAGGCGACCTAGATGGTGCGCGTGTCCTTTTGAATAGTTTAGGCTGGCGTTTACCCGCGAATGGATCTATACGCTCGTACGAAGCTCCGACCACTCCAACACGTGGGACGACGACCGCTACTCCTCCTAAGCCTGCCGCGAGTTCAACAGAACTTGCGATTACGATTGATTTACCTGACCAAGCCGACCTCATCAAGGTTGCGGAACTCCTTAAACGTCGCTGGTCGTTGATTGGGGCGCGTGTTGAGATGCGCGTTCATCCCGCAAGTGATCTATTGCGGCAAGCGTTAGACAAACGAGACTACCAAGTCTTGGTTTGGAACGTCCTTCTTCCTCCTACACAAGATATTTCTCCGTTTTGGGCAAGTACCCAGATCACCAATCAAGGATTGAATTTGGCGAACTTAGCAGATCGCGAGGTTGATAAAGCTTTAGAAGGAATACAATCCGCCACGACGACGCTTGGCTTAGAATCAGCGCGTCAGACACTTTCACAAGCGATTTTAAAACAGACACCGGCGCTATTCTTGCTGCGCCCTGCGTACGCGTATCTTATTTCACAAGATGTGAAGGGGGTACAACCAATGCGACTGAGCAAACCTTCGGACCGTTTATTGCAGGCCAACAGTTGGTATATTGAGACGGATTGGAAGTGGAGATAACTAAAAAAAGGATGTGGGCTTTTTATAGTGCCCCGTAAAAAATGCAGGCATTTCACTGGGCTACGTAAAAAGCCTCCGCCATGAAGCGGGGCTTTTTACGTGGTGGGCGAGGAGGGACTCGAACCCTCATGACCTTGCGATCGCTGGTACCTGAAACCAGTGCGTCTACCAGTTCCGCCACTCGCCCACGAACCTCATAAATTTGGCGAATACCTTCGTTGGATTCTGCGGTGCTCAATGCCGTATGTTTAGATACGGCTTATTCTGCTCCTCGACTCCGCCTCGGTCTTCATCCAAATTTATGAGGTTCTACTCTAGCAGCACGAACAGGTGTGATCATGCCGTATCCTACCCGGCGGGTCAAGAAGTTGACGTATTTGGCTATTTATGCTATTATAAATGTGAGTTTCGTGTTGGACGCCTTTCGTGTGATCTTGCTTTCTTGGCTAGGTTGAGCGAAAGTCGTGACAGACCGTGTTACGTATTTGGAGGGAGGTACTCCGCCAAATCCGTTTCTCAAAAAGATGCGTTTCATCTTTTTCTGATGTCTCCTCTTGATCCGAACGGGAACATCTTCTGCTAAATCTATTCTGTTTTCTCTTTAGCATTCATATCAATGACTGCGTGCGTGTTTTTGCCTGCATCGGACAATCCGCGATCCGCTCCTGTCATGCCATTGATGAATTGCTTCTTTCTCTAAAAAAATTATGACCCCTGCACATCCTACCCCAGCTCCATCTGGTGGCTTTCGCGGTGGCAGCACTCCGCCTTCCCGCCCTCCTTCTTCCTCATTCCGACGTCCAATGCGTAGCCATGGGCCAAAACGTCCACGCATTGACGCGCCTGTAAAAACGGGTGTCGTGTTTGCCAAACCGGCCGGTGATTTTCGTCCACGTCCGACGACGCCCACTCCAACCGCTCCACGTGGCGCGAATTTTGATACACGCGGCTCGCTCAAACAAGGCTTCGCCAAAGAAGAGCGTGGCACAAGCGATTCACACGAAGTGAATCGTCGCGCTCCAGCGCACGCTAAACGCGGTCCTTCGATGGGAGGTGCCTTTGCCTCTGCCCCTCGTATGAGTACCTTCAAACACAAACCCTTTCGCAAAACGGGTGTGGATGAAGATATGCTCCACAAGGAAAGTCAGCGCCTTAAGATTACGGTCTTAGGTGGCAACGAAGAAGTTGGCCGCAACATGACCATGCTCGAATTCGGCAATGATATTTTGCTCATCGACATGGGTCTCCAATTTCCAGATGATGACATGCCGGGCGTTGATTATATCGTTCCAAATATTTCTTGCTTGAAAGGTAAAGAAAAGAACATCCGTGGCGTGATTATTACGCATGCCCACTACGATCACATCGGTGGCGTCCCTCATCTTATCCCTCAATTAGGCAATCCGCCTGTCTTCGGCACGGATCTTACCTGCGGCATTATCCAAAAACGTCAGGAAGACCATCGCAATGCACCCGCGTTGAATTTGTACTCGGTAACGTACGATGACGTGTTGCAACTCGGCGCCTTCAAAGTCGAATTCTTTGGCGTCGCCCACTCTGTCCCCTCTTCCATGGGTGTGATTATTAACACACCTTGTGGAATCATTGTGCACACGGGTGACTTTAAACTTGATCCTGGGCCTGGCTCGCAATCGATCCAGGAAACGGAAAAGATTAAGAACCTGGCCAACCGCAATGTCTTGGCGCTCATGTGTGACTCGACGAATGCGTCTAAACCCGGAAAACAATTACCAGAAATCGACATTCAAAATAACATTGATGAGATCATTGCCAACTCCAAAGGTCGCGTAATTATCGGGACGTTTGCGTCTATGATCGCGCGCGTTCAACAAATTATCAAAGCCTGTGAACGCCAGCACCGTAAGGTCGCTATTGAAGGGTTCTCGATGCGTTCCAACATCATGATCGCTCAACAATTGGGCTACATGGATATCCAAAAAGGCACACTGATCGAAACTAAAGACATCCATAAATATGACCGTGAAAAAACGGCTGTCATTTGTACGGGTGCCCAAGGCGAAGAACGTGCAGCGCTCATGCGCATCGCAAACCGCGAACATCCAATTATCTCGATTGAACCTGGAGATACGGTCGTGTTCTCATCCTCCGTCATTCCTGGCAACGAACGTTCGGTGCAACGCGTGAAAGACACGCTTTACCGCGAAGGCGCAGAAGTCATCCATTACAAGATGATGGACGTGCACGCGGGTGGTCATGCGCAGCAGGAAGATTTGAAAGAGATGCATGACATGATTAAGCCGAAGTATTTGATTCCGATTGAAGGACATTACTCGTTCTTGTGTGACCATGCCAAAACGGCGGTCGAGAATGGCTTTAATGAAAAGAATATCTTCATCGCCGACAACGGCCAGATCATGGAATTTGATATCCATGGCAACGGCATGTTGACCAACAAGAAGATCTCAACGGACTATGTGTTCGTGGATGGTCTCGGTGTCGGTAACACGAATCAGATTGTTCTACGTGATCGTCAACAACTTTCTAGTGAAGGTGTGGTGATCGCGGTGGCTGTCATCGATGGCAAAACGGGTGTCCCACAAGCCTTGCCAGACGTCATCTCTCGCGGCTTCGTCTACATGAAGGAGCACCAAGAACTCATCATGCAGGCACGTCAGAAAGCCAATGCGATCTTGAAGAGCGCGTCGCCTGACCCGAAGGTCTCGTCTCCAAATGGAACGTACCTCAAAGACAAGTTGCGTGATGAATTAGGTGAATTCCTCTTCATCAAGACGGAACAGCGGCCGATGGTGATTCCTGTCATCATAGAGGTGTAAAGAGAAAAACGAGCCTGATGGCTCGTTTTTCATATCCTCCTGAAGACACCTTATGTCCTCGGGGAGATGCTCGTTTAAAGACTAAACGAGCAGAAGCGGAAGGAGCTATCAGATGATGCTGACTCCTGAAAATAAGATTTCGAGAGCACGCGACGCTGAGGTCACATTCCCTCTTATTTAGGGAAGAAAGGCTGGAATGAGCAGATTCGGGTGACGGGTCACGGGAGACTTAAGGTAAAGCTTAATGTCCGCCTGTCCATACGCGAAGCGCAGACACGGAACATCTGAACTACTTCTGCTCTGACCGTAGCCGTGCAGACCAGGGAGCCAGAGCCCCAGACGCTTCGGGTGCGCGACATCTCTCACCCACGTCGGGTGCTCAGCCGCCATAAAAAGCACCGCACAACCAGGAGCATGTTCACGAGAGGGCATACGAGAGATCAGTTTCCCTGCGTTCGCGTTAAGTTGCATACGTACCCAACGCAACGTATACGGGCTGAATTTACTCACCGGCCGAATGATCGCGGGGGGTTCCTTGGCGCGGTGATGAGAAGGCGAGCGGTAAGGCTCCGGATTTACGAGGGAGAGGTGGCGAGAATCGCTGTTCATGCTCAGCATACCTCGCCAGTCGGGATGTTGATCCACGAGCCACTCGAATGAGAAGTCGAAGGTGTGCTGTAGAGTATCGAGGGTAGCCTCCAAAACCACTACCATCTGATCATCGTCCGGATCAAATTCCGGAGGCGTTTCAGAGCTACACCAGACGAATTGATTCAAATCGATCCCCTTCATGGCGCACCGCTCCTTGAAAGAGGCGAGTACGGTATCGACCCTCGAGAATACGTCATGGACGATAAAACGTTCCGTAAACCGTTCCATCCACCACTTCATGAGCTCATCATCGCTCATGAGCTTCTTGAACCTGGCAGCGCTGCCCCCGAATCGAAGAAACCTCTCGTAAAATGCTGTCATCTCACGCTTGCTTACTTCCATCGATGGAATACGCATGTCGTTCTCCTTCTTTTGTTATCGACCGTTTTTGATTGGTCGACATACTAAAATATATTAAAATGACTTACTTGTGTAGTATTTACTTTACGAAATATAATATAAGTCCTACTATTTGCTTATTTTAGCAAAATATACTATTATTCTGTTGTAGAAATTTTCCTACATTATTTTTCTTCTTCCCCGCTACCCGTCACTCCGAACGCAATTCGATAGAGTGAGGGATCACGAAATAAAAGTACCCTATGGAACTCACCCATGTCCTCGAATCCTTCGGCCTCAAAACCAAAGAAGCGCACATCTATTTAGCGATGCTTGAGCTAGGGGAAGCCTCCGCACAAGAAATTGCTTCAAAAGCTGGGATTCAGCGGACGAATTTTTATGACGTGCTGCCAAAGTTGTTGGAGCTGGAACTCATCAAGCAAGTGAAACGAGGACGAAAACAACTCTTTCTTGCTTTGGATCCCGATGAACTTTTGAAAATCCAAGAGCGACGCCTCGAACAATTGAAGCAGGCCCTCCCCCGCTTTAAGGCGATTACGAACACTCCGACGGAAAAACCGAGTGTGTTTTATTATGAGGGAGTCAGTGGGGTGAAGCAGGTGTACGAGCATATGTTGCTACACAAAGGAAATATTGAATTATTCACTACGCCAAGCTTCGTTTCGAAGGAACAGCTAAACCTATTAAAAGAGCATGTGCCTCAGCGTGTAGCTCGTGGGAATTTTTTACGGATGATTGCGGAGGTTTCGCCGGAGAATGTCATGCTACAAAAACGTGATAAAGGCGAATTGCGTGAGACACGCTTACTTCCGCAGGATCTGTACCATTCAAATGTTGAGATTGGACTGTACGGTAATCGCGTATATATTGTGGATTTTCGACAGGTGTTCGGCATGGAGATTGAGTCGCGCGATATTACGAGTGTGCTTAAGCAGATTTTTGAAGTTGTGTGGGGGAGCGGGAAGATTGTGACGTTAAAGTAACATCCCAAATCATATCAAACGTTGAACGGAAGATGTCTACCATCGCTGGTACGGCGATGACGATGGCCAAGGAGCTTTGGTCGGGACTTATGATCAGGACTTTGTCGTCGAAAATATCGATGGTGCTTCTGAAGAGATACTTGGCAGGGAGGAATTTTACTTCGCGTAAGAGATTGTGTTCTTTTGGGTTTGTCTCATGCGAATCACTGGAGAGAAGGATGCGTGTATGGATGCCAGCGGCAGCGCGGTCTTTGCGGAATTGGATAAAGAAAGTTGGATCTAACCCCTGCCAGGCGTTGCTGTTGCCCATGGCGGCGTAGGATTTATTGCGATATTCGCGAAGGATGCCGGTGTAGAAGCGTTTTAATTCGTCGACGGTTTCGATAAAACGGACGCCGGTGGTTTGGATGTGTTTTTTCTCAAGAGATTCAAAGAGAGGGATGCCCTCGGTAAAGGCTTTGAGCTTCTTTTCAAAATAGCCCGCGATCTGCTGCGGTTTTTCGGCGATGAAGATTTGTCGTCCGCGCTTTATAAACACTTCGACAAAGCCTTTTTGGGCGAGGCATTTTAGGATGGCATAGGCGGTGGTGCGACGTAGACCCACCTCTTTTGCGGCGAGACTGGCAGGCAAGCCACCAGTCTTTAAAAGAACGAGATAGATGGCTGCTTCCTGCTCGGAAAGACCCATATCTTGCAAACGCTGTTCGACATTCATATGTTGTCAAAAATTATCGTCAATATATTTATATATCTAATATTAGCATAATTTAAGATAAATATCAATATTAATTTGGCATTTATAACTGACAATATGGGTTTTTTGTGGTATTCTTGAACGTTGGATGATGGGAATGGGTTCCATCGCCAGCAAGGACAGTCGCGAGGAGATCGATCATGGACACGAACGCGAAGAAGATCTATACGATGGCCGAGATCGACGCGCGGATCATGGCGTCGAACGAGATCGTTGCCGCAGCGAGGGCGGTGTGCGACCAGGCTCGAGCTGATTTGAAGAAGGCGGAAACGGTAGCGAAGGAGGCGAAGGCCGTGAAAGATGTCTTCATGGCTGTGTACGACCTCTTCCGTCTCAAGAGGGATAAGAACATTCCTATGTACGTAGAAAATGAGGTTCTGTACATTCTTAGCAATCCACCGAATAAAGTTCCCTGTATGTGTTTCTGCAGTTCCTGGACGTGGTCGGGTGATGCTGGGCGAAGCATGGAATTGCTGCGTCGATGTCTCGATATGCGCGGTGTGGTACGTGTGGTTATCCTGATTACAGGTGATTCTAATCCGCAGACGGAACCGGAGCGCTTTAGGATCTGCTACACTCCGGAACAGGTAGCCGAAGTCTCCCATGGCTGCAGGAGACCTCAAATCCCCGGTCTTCTCGAATGGCGAACCTACACGCCTCCCACCCCGTCTTCTCCACCCCCTCCCTTTCCCCTGTCCAAAGACTGATACTCAGTCCAGACGGGGATCCTCTTGAACGCATCAATGGCAAATTGGTGCATTAAAAAGGAATGTATTTTTTGCAAAAATACCTGTGACTTGACCCTTATCAATAGCTCATGCTATTAATGAATTATTAAGGGCTTCGGCCTCCGAGAACCTCTTTCCCCTGGGAAGGAGGTTCGATTGTTATAAGCAAGCATAGCCTTTTTAAAACCTCTGAGAACGCAGCTCGCTGAATCGTACTAATCTTGCGAAGCAGTCTTCTTGAACTATACGTTTTTAGCTGGGAAAGGATCGCCCATGAATTAATTCCCCCTTCGTTAATCTCAAAGAAAAAAGGGCTGCTGGGCCTGGACTTTGACGTCATAGGAACGCCCCGAAACATCTCTTTGTTAAACTTCTTTATGATCAAAACAGGCCGCTCAAAAGAGCTGTTTTTCCCATCACTTTCTACGCCAATATTGACCCCTATTGAGCACCACCATATCTCTCGCTGATAATAGAATAATCCCCTACACGCGGCGAATTATGCAGGCGCTTTTTCTTACCGCTCCAAAGATCAAAATCTTTTTCCATTCTCTACCCCGTTCCACATAATATCCGCTTTGTCAAGGTTCGGTGGACGAAATTGAACTGTCTCGCTACCATTCGGAGCATATGCAAGATCTTGTCTTTTCTGGGGTGCAGCCGACGAGTGGACTCCATATTGGTAACTATATTGGGGCGTTGAAGCAGTGGATTGAGCTGCAGCATCGTTATCCATGTTTGTTTTGTATTGTGGATTTGCATGCGATTACGGTGCCGCAGGAACCAGCGGAGCTGCGCAAGAATATCTTGGAAGCAGCGGCGACGTATCTGGCGATTGGGGTGAACCCGGAGCGATCGACGATCTATGTACAAAGTGAGGTGCCGGAGCATACGGAGCTATCTTGGATCTTGAGTACAATCGCCAAGATTGGGCAGATGGAGCGGATGACGCAATACAAAGACAAGTCGCAGAAGTATGGCGACAAGGTAGGACTTGGATTGTTTAGCTATCCAGTACTGATGGCGGCGGATATTCTCTTATACGACACGACGGTGGTGCCCGTTGGCGATGACCAAATGCAACACATTGAATTGGCACGGGATTTGGCAGATCGCTTTAACCATCACTTCGGACCTACGTTTACGCTGCCGGAGATCTACGTCCAGAAACATGGCGCGCGCATCATGAGTTTGCAGGACGCGAGTAAGAAGATGAGTAAGAGCGATGTGTCTGAGCTGAGCAAGATTACGCTCACGGATAATGCGGATACGATTCGCAAAAAGATTATGAAGGCGGTGACGGATACAGAACCTGGTGTCACCTTTGATATTGAGAAGAAACCGGCGGTGGCGAACTTAGTGACGATCTATCATCAATTATCTGGAAAGACACTGGAGGAAATTGAAACGGAGTTTGCGGGGAAAGGGTATGGGGATTTTAAGAAAGCGCTTGCAGAACTCGTCGTGTCAGAAATTGAACCGATTTCCAAGAAGATCCATTCCTACTTACAAGATCCAGCAGAACTTACGCGCGTATTGAATACGGGACGGAACCGCGCACATGAGATAGCCAGTCAAAAGATGAAATTAGTGAGGGATCGGGTGGGGTTGGGGAGATAGAACAAAAACATCCCGATTAGGGATGTTTTTGTATGGGTAGGCAAGGCTATAAGCCGAGTTTTGTTTTCCTGACCGAAGCCAGAATTGACGACCATCTCTCTCGACGCCGCATCGCTGCGACGCTCTAGCGAGCGACCATTCCTTGAAAAAACGGTTGTGCTGAATTACTTCATAGCAACTGCCTTCTCGCGGACTTGCTCTTGCACCAGAGAGGGTTTACCACACTCCGCTGTTACCAACGGAGGAACGACGTGGCCGAACCATTGCTCCCGAAGGAGATAGTGACCTCGAAGTACTTTTCACCTTTCACCGAGCTTACGCCCGATTAGTATTGTCTCTGTGGCACTTTCCCTAGGCTTATCAGAACGTTCGGCACGTGTCCGTTCGTTCTGAGTATACCCGGCAGCCGTTAACTGCTCTCACGACGATGTTCCTTGCGGAACAAAGGGGGCTCGGACTTTCCTCACCGACTTGCGTCAGCGCGGTCATCTGCCTTACCTAATCGAACCTTAGCAGAAAATGAGGGAAAAATCAAGGGGGGTGAGAGGAAAGCGCATCGACTAAATCTCCTTGAGAGGGAGAAAGAAATTTAGGGATACGGGCGAAACCTAGGGAGTCGCCGGAGATAAAAAAGAAGTTGAAAAGATTTTTACTAGCGTTTCAGAACAGACGATAGGGGGTCTTTCCGGGGGCGGAACCTTGACGAGGCTGATGACGGGAAGGAACCGGATGGATCGGCTCGACCAGGATCCTCCACTCGCTCCCACCGCTTTGATTGGTGAGCGGTTGGCAGTAATACCAGCCTTCGCCCTTGATAGGGTAACCGGGGGCGATGACACATGTCACTCGCTCGTTGAGCGGGCTCTGACACTCCCAAGTGCGTCGTATCGGATGGAGTTTAAGCTTGAGCCTGAGGAGGTTCACTCCAGGTTGCCCGCACTTCTTTTTGCAGGCGTCTTCTTGGCGTCCCAGGATGGCTGCCTTGCGGCGCTGCCAGACATGGGACACGGAGGAGTCTCCTGCACGGAAGTTATCGCGAAAAAAGAGGAGGACAACCCGTTCTGAGGGGCCGTGGACGGACATGCGTACCGCTACCGCTCTTCCGATGGAGACCTCGACGACCTCATACCAGGGACTGGTCGGGGGTGCGACGGTGGAGAGCGTAGCGTCGCGGATCGCCCTGATCTCTTGCAGGAGCTTGGAGCCTTCCGGCTTCGCTCGCTCGCAATCGCAGCGGATCTGCACCTGACCACGCG